>RFTR01000060.1 GCA_009923345.1 Betaproteobacteria bacterium | reverse complement strand
TCAAACGCGCCCTCGACCCACACAACATCATGAACCCTGGGAAGATTTTTTCTTATTGAGCAGGTGTTGCACTTGCGCGCATAGCTTGTCTTGCTCAAAGGGTTTTAGCACGGTGTCGTCTACGCCGGCTTTAGCAAAGCGCTCTAAGTCGTTGGGATTGACGTTGGCCGTCAAACCGAGAACTGGAATATTTGCCGCGTCACCTTGAAGCTCTTGTCTTAAACGTTGCGTAGCTTCTATGCCGTCCATCTCTGGCATAACCATGTCCATCAATACCAAGTCAAACCGATTGGCCTTGAGTTCTGTCAGCGCATTGATACCGTTATCAGCCTCGACCACAGCGCTGTTCTTCCAATGCCTTTGCAAGATTTGACGCGCCAGCAAACGGTTAATGGGATGATCGTCGACTACTAAAAACCGATAAGCAAGTTCAGTGTTTACATCCAAGTCTGCTGGAGCCACGTTTGCAACACTTTGTGGGGCTTGCGCTTGCAGGGGCAAATAAAACCAAAAGTGCGCGCCATGTCCTTGCTGACTCTCGAAACCAATCTTGCCGCCCATGAGTTCTACCAAGCGCTTGGAGATAGACAAACCCAAGCCATTTCCACCAAATCGGGCTTGCACTTCTTCGCCTTGGCTAAAGCGCTCAAATATGTGCGGCTGTAGTTCTAATGCGATACCAATGCCAGAGTCTTTGATGGAAAACATAACGCCGCCATCTTTTTGCGTCACGCGCATATGCACAAAACCTTGGTGGGTAAATTTGATGGCATTGCCCAACAAGTTGACTAAGATTTGCATCAAGCGGTGGCGGTCTGTGCGCACCCATTGCGGTACATCCGCGTCAACCGTGCATTGAAAATCAAGTTGCGTACTTTTAAGCCGTTGTAAAAACAAACCTGTGGCACTGTCGATGGTGTCTTGCAACACAAAGTTTTCTGGGTGGATGCTGATGCTTCCAGCCTGCAGCTGAGAAAAGTCCAAGACATCGTTGATAACCGTCAGCAAATGGTCAGCTGATTGTTGGGTATGTTGCAAAATTTTGAGTGCGTCGGGCTTGTCTTGAACTTGCTGCATTAGTAAGCGGTTAAAGCCCAATATGGCATTCATGGGCGTTCGCAATTCGTGGCTAACGGTAGCAATAAATAATTCACGTGCTGCAGACACGCGCTTGAGCTCTTCTTGGTTCTCTTTGAGTTGTCGGTTATAAATGCCCCGCATTTTGAATGTATTGCGAAACATGTTGTTGTAGAGAAACGGGGTCAAGAGCACTGCCAATAGCGTAGCGGTATACGTTGCAAATGAACCGCGCAGTTCTTCGTCACCTAGCTTGGGAGACTCTATCAAAAGACCACTTGTTGTACACCATGCAACGATCAAATACTCCACGATTCCCAAGCCTAGCCAAATGAAGCCTTGCTTTTTACCCAACACATAAAAGGCGACTAAGGGCGCTAACGTAATCCAATTGAGCTTGGGTGAAAAAATGCCCCCCGTTAGAAGACTCAAATAAATAATCAGTGCGTTGTATCCAGCCAAAACAACAATGACCGCTTTTTTTTCTGATGCTCCAAATTGGAGCATCAGAAACTCGAAAAAGATAAGAGAAACAATGCCCAGTCTTGGAATGAGCTGGCTCTCGCTTGGGTCTAGAACCATCAGCAGTGAAACCAAAATAATAGCCATCCAAGCCAGAACAAATAGGTAAGGTCTATGCCCTTCTTGAAATGCCTTCGGCAGATAAGGGGCTAGACGGGTTGTCATATCCAATGGTTGTTGTATCGCCATCAACCAACTTCCCGTTCACGTTGTGACAAAGCAGCAGAAATTCTGCTGGCCATATCACTAATATCTAGGGGCTTGTGAATCACGTCGTTCATTCCCGCAGCTAAATAACGCTCTCGATCTAATGGGTGTGTATTTGCCGTAATGGCCATCACAGGAACATGGCATGCAGAGGCAGCCAGGTTTTTACGAATCGCCTGCGTTGCGGTCGGCCCGTCCATGTCTGGCATCACAACATCCATCAGCACCATGTCAAATACCTGGTTATCTAATGCCTCCAACGCCGCTTGTCCGCTAGAAACGTCTGTCACGCTGCAATTTGGAAAACACTTCTTCAACATGAGCTTTGCCACCATTAGGTTGACGGAGTTGTCGTCTACTAGCAAAAATTGAATGGGGGCTTTACTCCAATTGGTATGTGTAAAAACAGTAGCGTTTTTGTGTTCTATATGCTCGGTTGGCAAGGGCAGCATGAACCAAAACGTAGCGCCTTGTTGGGCTGCGCTGATTACACCTATTTCGCCACCCATGCGTTTGACCAATCGATCACAAATAGCAAGCCCTAAACCCGAACCCCCGTATTGGCGATTTGTCTCTAGATTGGCTTGCTCAAACCGCAAAAAGATTTGGCTTTGTTTCTCTGGTGCTATGCCAATTCCAGTGTCTTGCACTTCAAATCGCACGCCTCTTTCGACTTGACAAACACGTATCGAGATTTGCCCCTCGCTGGTGAATTTCAATGCGTTGTCCAACAGGTATTGCAAAGCTTGCATGATGCGCTGCTTGTCCCCCGTCGCCCACACGTCTTGAACGCTGTTGGCATCCATCACCAAGTTGAGGTTTTTTTGTTGGGCCAATGGCTGGTATTTGCCAAAGACTTCATGAGCCAAGTGACTCAGCGAAAACTTCGCTGCAGCTAGCGGCAAGCGATTGGCTTGCAATTGTGAGAAGTCCAAGACATTGTTGACCAGCTGGAGCAGTTGTTCTGTAGAGCCTCGTATCAGGTCTACAACGCGAACATCCTCTGGCTTGGTGTGAAGCTCTTGGCGCAAGATGTCGTTAAAACCCAAAATGGCATTCATGGGTGTGCGCAACTCATGCCCGATGGAGGCAATGAATTCGTCTTTGTGCGCCTGCGCTTGCAATATTTTTTGCTGGGTTTCTTCTAGAGCTTTGTTTTTGGTATCAATCTCTTCCAGCAAATGGCCGTACATCCAGTCCGTGGCCAACGCACCGAGTAACACCATTAAGATCACACTGAGTTTGTAGGTTAGCGCCCAAGCAATGGCTTCTTGGTCCATGAGTACCACGCTCGGCACCACTCCTTGTAAACCCAATACATAAAAAACCAAATAAAGTGAGAACAGCAACGCAATAGAAATCTGCGTAGCGACGCGGTTGAAGAAAAGGATGACAACAACACCAATGATCGACATCCACACCATAGCTGGCGAATTGATGCCACCCGTATTGGCAGTGATGTAGATAAATTCCAGTAGTGACCAGAATGCTCCAAATTTAATCCATGTGTAATTGGTAATGCCCAACCGAACCGATGCATAGCTCAGCAAAAAAACCAAAGCGCTGATCAAATGGATGCGATGGTCATACTGCGGGTGAGCAAGTGCAAACAGCAGTAAAGACACCACCACACCACTGAGGTATGTCCAACCAGATACACGCAAAAGCCTCTCTGTTGGCCGTCCTTGAAACAGGTCCTTTGGTAATAAAAGAAAGGCCAGCTTGGCGAGCATGTTTTTTAAGTGGCGGCGTTTCCGCGCAATTTATCTATCAATCCATTCAGCGCGTCGAGTGAACCAAACTGAATGGCGACTTCGCCCATGTCTTCCAACTTCCCGTGGCGCTTGACGCGTTTTTTCACACGCACTTCCACTTGTGCCGTGAGCAGGTCTGACAACTCTTCTTCCACGCGTTTCATATCGCGTGACTTTTCTTTTTTGGGTTTTTGCGGTACGAGGTTAAATTCGGCACTGAGTTTTTTGACCAAGCTTTCTGCTTCACGCACCGAGAGTTTTTTGGCATTGATTTGATTCGCCGCCGTGATTTGCGTCGCGCGGTCTAGTGCAAGCAATGCGCGCGCATGGCCCATATCAATATCGCCGGCCATCAACATGGTCTGCACTGGATCTGCCAAATTAAGCAGGCGTAACAAATTGCTGGCCGCGCTGCGCGAACGCCCCACCGCTTGAGCCGCAAGCTCATGGGTAAGACCAAATTCTTTGATGAGTCGGTTTAAGCCTTGCGCTTCTTCCAGCGGATTGAGGTCTTCGCGTTGGATGTTCTCTATCAATGCCATAGCAGCCGCGGCTTCGTTAGGGACGTTGCGCACGAGCACCGGCACTTCGTCCAGGCCCGCGAGTTTCGCGGCGCGGCTTCTACGTTCACCGGCAATGATTTCGTACTTGCCAGCGTTTTTTCCGCTCTCTAATTTGCGAACCAAAATCGGTTGCATGATGCCTTGGGCTTTGATGCTCTCTGCGAGCTCATACAAAGCGCCTTCGTCCATGCGCGTACGTGGCTGGTACATACCTGGCACAAGCTCAGCCAGCAGCAAAGTGCTGGGTTCGCCTTGTTGCTTGTTAGCGGCAGCCACGGCAGCGTCATCGACCTTTGGGCCTAGTAAAGCTTCTAATCCACGGCCTAATCCTTTGGGTTTTTTAGTAACCATATTCTTTTTCTCTCGTTGCTCTTACAAAGTTTGAACGCGCGACACCATTTCTTGCGCGAAGTCGATATAGGCCTGCGAACCTTTGGCAGATGGGTCAAACACCACGCCAGGTAAACCGTAACTTGGCGCCTCCGCTAAACGCACGTTGCGTGGAATCACAGCATTGAACACTTTGTCTGCAAAGTGGTCTTTGAGTTGGTCGCTCACCTGGACTTGCAAGGTGATGCGCGGATCAAACATCACGCGCAACAAGCCAATGATCTTGAGGTCTTTGTTCAGGTTCGCATGTACCTGCTTGATGGTGTTGACCAAATCGGTCAACCCCTCGAGCGCGAAATATTCGCACTGCATCGGCACGACCACGCCGTGGGCGGCACACAATCCGTTTAAGGTGAGCATGGAAAGTGATGGTGGGCAATCGATAAGAATAAAATCGTAGTCGTTTTGTACTAATAGTAAGGCGTCGCGCAAACGGTTTTCACGTCTATCGAGTTCGACCAACTCGACTTCAGCGCCGGCTAAATCGCGGTTGGCGCCCAACACATCAAAAGTTGCGATGTCGCGTTGAGCGGCACCATCGCCCCATTGGGTTTTGACACGCGACTGCGAGATCGTTGCCACTTCCAAAAGCACGTCATACACGGTGTGTTTGAGCTGGCGTTTGTCAATGCCGGAACCCATGGTGGCATTGCCTTGGGGATCGAGGTCTACCATTAACACACGCTGTCCGACAAAGGCCAAACCTGCGGCCAGATTGACGGTAGTGGTGGTTTTGCCCACGCCTCCCTTTTGGTTTGCAACACAGAAAATTTTGGCCATAGCGCGCTCTCGATTTAAAAAGTTCAATGGGGGTGGGTTGGATTATTTAAACAGCGCCATCTTCAGGCCAAAGAAAATCAGCAACAAACCCGTAATTTTGTTTAACAAAAAGCCAACAATGCGATGGGCATTGGCGCGTTGGGCCAGCAGATGTGCGCCCAACACAATCACCAAACCATACCCCAAGGTCAGGACAGCAATGGTCCCGGCCATCACGGCAAAAGTGATCAGGCCTTGGTGCTCAGCTGGACTCACAAAAAGCGGAAAGAAAGCCATATAAAAAACAATCGCCTTGGGGTTCAATACGGTGATAAAAAACGCTTGTTTAAAAAAGCGGTCTGGCTGAAGTTCCAGTGCAGGCGCGTCATCCAAACGGGTACGCAGCAATTTGGCGCCCAACCACACCAAATAAATGGCACCCGCCCATTGAATGGTTTGAAACGCCGCTGGATAGGCGACCAACAAAGCTGAAAGCCCAGAGACGGCCAACCACAAAAGGGTTTGGTCTCCAGCAATCACACCCAAAGTTGCCGCTATGCCGGATCGAACACCGCCGTGCCCGGTCGCTCCTAGCAAAGCCAAGTTTCCTGGGCCCGGTATGGCTAAAAAAACAATGACTGCCACGACAAAAGCGCCGTAGTCCGCTACACCAAACATGAAATCCCCGAAACGAAAAGAGGAAGAAGTTTAACCCCGCATCCAGACGAGGCATCTTTGGGCGTCTAGCCCGGGCACTTGCAACTGTTCCACGTGAAACACTTTTGCCATGTTTGGGAGCGCCGCAAACTCTTCTTCTGGGTTTTTACCCTTCATAGCCATCCAAACGCCTCCTGCGGCAAGCGCTTTGTGGGAGCCACTGACAAAGTCTGCCAAGGAGGAAAAAGCCCGGGACGAAATAATGTCATAAGCTTGCGCGATAGTTTCAATACGCGCATGCAGCCCAGCGAGATTCGAGAGCCTCAGTGTGGCGGCTACTTGCTGGATAAAGGCTACT
This sequence comes from Betaproteobacteria bacterium, assembly GCA_009923345.1. GTDB lineage: Bacteria > Pseudomonadota > Gammaproteobacteria > Burkholderiales > Burkholderiaceae_C > Limnohabitans. The sequence continues at coordinate 3,502 of RFTR01000060.1, read as the reverse complement.
TTTTTTGCTACTGCATCTAGGCAGGTGACCTGGATTTCGGGGCATGTGATGGCGATTACCACGCCCGGCAGTCCGGCGCCGCTTCCTACGTCTAACAGGGCAAATGGCTTTTGCGGTGCAACTTTGTCTTGATCGCCCGGCAGATTGCCAAGCCGCTCTATACGCAAAGCCTCGAGCTGGCGACGCATGGGCAAAACAACGGACAAGCTGTCAAGCACATGGTGCGTCAGCATTTCTTTCGGGTCACGCACCGCAGTCAAGTTGTAGACGCGGGTCCATTTGCCCATCAAGTCCACATAGTCGAGTAATTGGTTTTGCTGATGCTCGTCTAGCGAAAGCCCCAACGCGTCCAAGCCTTGGCGCAATGGCAAGGACAGTTTGCGCACGTCAAGTAGCCAGCGCGTCGCCGGGGGATTCTGCGGCAACTACCTCGTTGCCAAAGCCTTTGTAGCGGGCGCGGCGCAAATGCACCAGCAACAGGGAAACTGCGGCCGGTGTGATGCCCGTCATACGGGAGGCCTGCCCCAGAGTTTCTGGGCGCTGACGATTTAAGCGCTGGCGGACCTCAATAGACAAAGCCGAAACCTGGTTGTAATCCATGTCTTGTGGCAACTTGAGGTTTTCGTAATGCGCCGCGCGCAAAACCTCTTCTTGCTGACGACCGATATAGCCGGCATACTTAGCGGAAATCTCTATCTGCTCGACGATGGCGCTCACTGTTTCACGTGAAACAGGCGCCCCGCCCTCTTGCCCTCCAACCTTCAATAACTCCGGGTTTTGGTATTTGCCGCCATTCAGCGACATCAGGCTGCTGTAGGTCACTTCTGGGCGGCGCAGCAGATCAGCTAAGTTGTACTCATGCTCCAAAGGCTTGCCCAAAAGGCGAACGGCTTCACTAGCCGCTAGGTTTTTAGGGCTCACCCAAATAGACTTGAGCCGCTCTGTTTCACGTGAAACAGCATCGCGCTTTTGGCTAAAAGCGTCCCAGCGGGCGTCGTCAACCAAGCCCATTTGACGGCCCAGATCTGTCAATCGCATGTCGGCGTTGTCTTCTCTGAGTTGCAAGCGGAACTCGGCACGGCTGGTGAACATGCGGTAAGGCTCGGTCACGCCTTTGGTGGTGAGGTCATCCACCAACACGCCCAAGTAAGCGATGTCTCGGCCCGGCGTCCAAGCGCCGCCCATATCGTTGGCCAAGCCTTTTATTTGGCGACACTGAAGCGCGGCGTTGATTCCGGCGAACAAACCTTGGGCTGCCGCCTCTTCGTATCCTGTGGTGCCGTTGATTTGCCCCGCAAAGAACAAGCCACCGATTGAGCGCGTCTCGAAACTGCGCTTGAGTTCGCGCGGGTCGAAGTAATCGTATTCAATGGCGTAACCGGGGCGAACAATATGTGCGTTCTCCAGGCCCTTCATAGATCGGACCAGCTCGTACTGGATATCAAAAGGCAAGCTGGTCGAGATGCCGTTCGGGTAGTACTCGTGGGTGGTCAGGCCTTCTGGTTCTAGAAATATCTGGTGACTGGTCTTGTCGGCAAAACGGTTGATCTTATCTTCGACGCTCGGGCAGTAACGTGGGCCGACACCTTCGATCTTGCCGGTAAACATGGGGCTGCGGTCAAAGCCCGAACGGATGATGTCGTGGGTCCGCTCATTGGTATGGGTGATCCAGCAAGGCACTTGCTGGGGGTGCATGTCTGCGCGACCCATATAACTAAAGACGGGCATGTCGGCAGACATTCCACCAGGCACGCCGTCTCCAGGTTGCTCCACGCATTGGCTAAAGTCAATCGTGCGCCCATCAATTCTTGGGGGCGTTCCGGTTTTAAGGCGGCCCTGCGGCAACTTCAATTCTTTTAGACGAGCAGACAGTCCAACGGCCGGCGGGTCTCCCGCACGACCGGCGGCGTAATGGCTCAGACCCACATGGATTTTTCCGTCCAAGAAGGTGCCCGCAGTGAGCACCACGGTGGTTGAGCGAAACTGAATGCCCGCTTGGGTTACAGCACCCACCACCCTATCGCCCTCGACCATCAAGTCTTCTACTGACTGCTGGAACAGCCACAAATTGGGCTGGTTTTCCAACATCCCACGAATAGCGGCCTTGTACAAAACGCGGTCTGCCTGAGCGCGGGTTGCGCGTACAGCCGGTCCTTTAGAGCTATTCAAAATACGAAATTGGATACCGCCCCGGTCTGTCGCCAAAGCCATGGCGCCACCCAATGCATCGACCTCTTTCACCAAATGGCCCTTGCCGATGCCGCCAATCGACGGGTTGCAGCTCATTTGGCCAAGGGTTTCAATGTTGTGGGTGAGTAATAAAGTACTGCATCCCATGCGCGCGGCGGCCAAAGCAGCCTCGGTGCCGGCATGACCGCCACCCACCACAATGACATCAAACGCTTTGGGATACAACATAAATGCACAACCTTTTGGGATGCAGGGGCTGTGTACGCCGCCCTGCCGAGCAACCGGCGATTTTACAAGGGGCTCGCGTTTTTGGCTAGGGCTTGGGGAATGTCACACTCACACGCAAACCATGGGGTGTCTCGTTATCTAACTGCAACTTCGCGCCCATCAAACTAACATAGGCTTTCACGATCGCCAAGCCAAGCCCTGAGCCCTCTTTCAAGGCCTCGCCCGCAGAACCCTGCACCCAACGTTTCGAGAGTTTTTGTAGGTGTGCTTTTGATACTCCGGGGCCGTTGTCATACACCGACAACACCACAGATTGTGGGTTGTCTACCAAAGCAACTGTTATGCGTTTGGCCTCTTCTGAGGCAAGCCCGTAGCGCAATGCGTTATCCAACAAGTTGTTCAAGACACCTTCAATCAAAGCGCCGTTTCCCAGCACTGTGCAGACTAGCTCCGCGTTATTGGCACCAAGATCAACGCCCGCCGCATCTGCACGCGGCAAGAAGCGCATAACCGCCTCGCGCACCAATTGATCAATTGCAATGGGTTTTTGTTCTAAGGTTTGTTGTGCTTCATCGGCCAAAGCCAAAGCGAGTAATTGGTCGACCAAATGGCTAGCGCGCGCTTGGCTCTGGGCAATCCCCTCTAATTGCTCTTTCCAAATACGCGGCTCGTTTTGTCGCAAACCATAGTCAGCCAACGCGCGTATACCTGCAAGCGGAGTGCGCAATTCGTGCGCCACATTACCCGAGAACTCGCGCTGCGCTCGCACGCTATCTGCAACACGTCCCAGCAAGGCATTGATGGCTTGGCCAAGCCTCTGAATGTCGCGTGTGCTTGCAGACACCGTGACAGGTGTGAGGTCGCGCGCGTCGCGTTGGCCCAAGCCTTTTTCTAACGCGGCCAGAGGGTCTAAGTCTTTTTCAATCGCACGTTGTAGCCAAGCGGCCAAAAAGATGAGCAAAAGAATTTGCGGGGCTATAGAGAAAACTAACAAACGTTGTATCAACCGGTCACGGCTCATGGTGGTTTGGGCCATGACCACATAAAACTCAGCGGGCTGTTGCCGATGGATGGTGACGCGCCG
>RFTR01000059.1 GCA_009923345.1 Betaproteobacteria bacterium | reverse complement strand
AAAAAAGTAGCAGCTAAGAAAAAGCCTGCTGCGAAGAAAGCAGCTAAAAAAGTTGCAGCTAAAAAGCCCGCGAAAAAAGTAGCAGCTAAGAAAAAGCCTGCTGCGAAGAAAGCCGCGAAAAAGCCTGCTGCCAAAAAAGCTGCCCCTAAAAAGGCTGCTAAAAAACCTGCGCCCAAGAAAGCCGCGAAAGCACCCGCTGCCGTCGCTCATGCGCAAACCACTTTAAATCCTCAAGCTGCATGGCCGTTTCCAACGGCAAGCAGACCCTGATTCTTAAACAATCAGCAATAGGATTTATCGTTTACTCAAGCCCGACGCCGCAAGGCCTCGGGCTTTTTCTTGGGGTGCGCAAAGGCAGAAAAATATTAGCCGATATGTAAATCGCTAACTTGGTAGTTTTGTGGTCCGCGTTGTGCAATCTTGCGTGCACCGACTTCGTTGCCAAGCGCAGCGCATTTGTCTAGTGACCAACCTTTCTCCAAACCGAATAGCAAGGCGCCGCGCCATGCATCGCCGCAACCTGTGGGATCCACCACTTCTTTGGCTTTCACAGGAGGCACGAGTGTTTTTTGGCCATCCACCCAGACTTCGCAACCATTTGCGCCCAAAGTCACGATCAAGCCTTTGACATGGCGTGAAAGCTCTGCACTAGAGAGTCCTGTGCGGTCACACAACATCTTGCCTTCGTAGTCGTTGACGGTGACCCAGCTCGAGAGGTTGATGAAATGCATCAGCTCTTTGCCATCGAACATCGGCAAACCTTGGCCGGGGTCGAAGACAAAAGGAATATCGGCGTGTTTGAATTGCTCCGCATGCTCGAGCATGGCGTCGCGTCCATCCGGCGAAATAATGCCGAGTTGGATATCTGCACGCTTTTCGATTTTGGTTTTGTGCGCTTGCATCATCGCGCCGGGATGAAATGCGGTGATTTGGTTGTTGTCTTTGTCCGTCATGATCATGGCTTGGGCGGTATAGGTGTCTGAGACCGATCGCACAAACTCACTGGAAATGCCCAAATTCGCTAAACGCACCAAATAGTCTGCGCCATCTGTTCCTAAGGTTGCCATGGGCAACGGTGTGCCGCCCAGTATCTTCAAGCTATAGGCGATATTGCCAGCACAGCCGCCAAAATCGCGACGCAAAGCAGGCACCAAAAAAGATACGTTCAAGATATGCAATTGGTCAGGCAAGATTTGTTCAGCAAACCGACCTTCAAAATCCATGATGGTGTCAAACGCGAGTGAGCCGCAAATCAGCGATGCCATACAAATTACTTTCTAAGAAAAATTAAGGGTAAAAAATCAAAGCGCGGTAGCCGGCAATGCGCTCGCGTAAGGAAGCGTCCACTTCAAAACTAAATTGCACGCGCTGGTCGCGCATGGCTGCGATATGGTCTTGCAAATCCAAGTCTTCGATGCTCAAGACGCGACGCACCACGACTTGGTCTTGTACATCCGTCAGAGTCACCTCTAGCCAAGGCGTTGCAACAGGATGGCGCTGTATATTTTTAAAGCGCATCTGCAAATTGAAACCACCTGTTGGATTTTCACTAAAGCTGCTGTTTTCTATCAGCACGCTATTGGGCTCTTGCGGCCACTCGACCTTGCAGCCAACGGGGAGACACAAGGCCTCTAAGGTTCTGCGCAATACCGGCTCCTCAGCCACTAACCAATGGCGATTCCACAACACAGCTTGCCAAAGAATGGCGAGAGCCAACAAAACAGACATAAAAGGCCAAAACCAGCCCGCTCCGCTATGCATTTGCTTGTGCGTCGCGGCGTCACCCGTGAACAAACCAGGCCGCACACCTTCGATCGACTGTCTTTCTTGTGAAAAAGGCGCAGCTTCATTGACAGCTGTTTTGTGCGCAAAATACAAATGCGCTTCAAAGACGTTTTGGCATTTGCCACAACGTACCCAACCATTGGCCGCTAGCAAATGCTCTTCGCGCACTTTGAAAGCGGTTTGGCAGTTAGGGCAATGGGTGATGTGCATCAGAGAGTTGCCGTCATAAGAACCCAGCCATCTTCTTGATCGCTGGCTTGAAGTTTGCAATAAGGCGCATACGCTTGTTGCAATTCTTGCGCCTGACGCTCCAATATACCAGCCAAAACCAAATGACCTGTCGGTTTGACATGGCTACATAACAAAGGCGCCAGGACTTTCAAAGGCGTTGCCAGGATGTTGGCGAGCACAGTGTCATAAGCCCCCACCGCAAGTTCAGAATGCCCCGCATGCAATGTCACGCCATTCGCTTTGGCATTCAAAAGCGCAGATGAAATCGCAGCTTCGTCTATATCTACGGCGTCCACAGTTTGCGCGCCATGCAACGCCGCTGCAATCGCCAAAATGCCTGAACCGCAGCCATAGTCAAGAACACGTGTAAAAGGATTTTTTTGCGATGCAATCCACCGCAAACACATGCGTGTGGTGGGATGCGTTCCTGTTCCAAACGCTAAACCTGGGTCTAACCGAATAAAGCGTTTAGCTTGTGCTGGTGGTTCATGCCAAGTAGGGACAATCCAAAAGTCAGGCGTGATTTCAACGGGCTGAAATTGCGATTGCGTGAGCGTGACCCAATCCTGATCTTCCACAGGATACACGCCAAGGCTTTGGCAGTGCGTGAAAAAGTCTTGCACCAACAGCAAGCGTTCAGCATCGTGGGCCGTCACTTCTTTGGCAAACAAAGCGACAACCTTGGAGCGTTGCCAAGCCTCTTTGGGCGGCGGCATACCAGGTTCGCCAAAGAGGGCTTGCTCTGACTCCGATTGCGTATCTGCGTCTTCGACCGACACACTCAATGCATCTAATGCCTCTAAAGCCTCGCTGATGTCTTGAACGCTAGCCTCTGGGCACACCAAGCCCAACTCAAACATCATCTTTTATGAGCAGCAAGCCACTCTTCCAAATAGTGGATGTTGGTGCCGCCGGCTTCAAACTTGGCGTCATTCATCAATTCGCGGTGCAAAGGAATATTTGTGTTAATGCCTTCGACCAAAGTTTCTGCCAAAGCAGTACGCATACGCGCCAAGGCCTGCGCGCGGTTGTCGCCATACACAATAATTTTTCCGATCATCGAGTCGTAATACGGCGGTACAAAATAGTTGGTGTAGGCATGAGAATCCACTCGAACACCAGGACCGCCTGGTGCGTGCCACATGGTGATGCGACCTGGAGACGGCGTGAACTTGAACGGGTCTTCCGCATTGATACGACATTCGATCGAGTGCCCTTTGACAGCGATATCGCGTTGTGAGAAAGGCAACTTCAAGTCCGCTGCCACCATGATTTGCGTTTTCACAATATCGACGCCCGTGATGTATTCGGTCACAGGATGCTCCACTTGCACACGCGTATTCATCTCGATGAAATAAAACTCACCGTTCTCATAGAGAAACTCAAAGGTGCCTGCGCCGCGATAACCAATTTTTTTACAAGCAGCCACACAACGCTCGCCAATTTTGTCGATGAGTTTGCGTGGGATGCCAGGTGCAGGCGCTTCTTCGATCACTTTTTGGTGACGGCGTTGCATAGAACAATCACGTTCGCCCAAATACACCGCATTTTTAAACTTGTCGGCCAAGATTTGGATTTCGATATGTCTTGGGTTTTGAAGGTATTTCTCCATGTAGACCGCTGGATTGCCAAATGCTGAACCTGCTTCGGCTTTGGTCATAGACACTGCGTTGATAAGCGCGGCTTCTGAGTGCACCACACGCATGCCGCGACCACCACCACCACCAGCGGCTTTGATGATGACGGGATAACCCACCATCTTGGCAATGCGGCGAATTTGTGCGGGGTCATCTGGCAATTCACCTTCAGAACCGGGTACACAAGGCACGCCCGCTTTGATCATGGCTTGCTTGGCCGACACCTTGTCGCCCATGATGCGGATCGACTCGGCAGTGGGGCCGATAAATTGGAAGCCGCTCTTTTCTACCCGCTCCGCAAAATCAGCGTTTTCGCTTAAAAAGCCATAGCCAGGGTGAATCGCTTCGGCATCGGTGACTTCTGCCGCCGCAATGATGGCGGGCATATTGAGATAACTTTGAGTGGAGGAGGCTGGACCAATACAGACCGCTTCATCGGCCAGCTTGATGTATTTGGCTTCTCTGTCGGCCTCGGAATAAACCATCACCGCTTTAACGCCAAGTTCGCGGCACGCGCGTTGCACGCGCAGGGCGATCTCGCCTCGGTTGGCAATCAGGATTTTTTTGAACATGCTCAACTACCGAGGCTTAAGCAATGACAAACAAAGGCGCGCCGTATTCCACCGCCTGGCCGTTTTGGGCCACGATTTGGGTAATGGTGCCGGACTTGTCAGCCTCAATTTCGTTGAGGATTTTCATCGCCTCGATGATGCAAATGGTCTGACCTTCTTTGACTTGGGTTCCCACTTCCACATAAGCGGCCGCCTCTGGGCTCGATGAGCGGTAAAAAGTACCCACCATAGGCGACTTCACCACGTGGCCGTCTGGCTCGGCGTCAGTTGCGGCGGCGGCGACTTCTGCAGGTGTGGGCGCGACAGGCGCAACCGGTGCTGGGGACAGAGCTGCCGAGGCAGGAGCGCTTGACACAACGGGTTGTGCAATATGCATGGCCTGGGATGGACCACTCTTGACGATACGAACCTTACCTTCTGCTTCTGTGATTTCAAGTTCAGAGACATTGGAGTCAGAGACTAGGTCGATCAGCGTCTTGAGTTTTCTCAAATCCATAAAATACCTTATTTGTAAGCAAAGAGGGGCTAATTTACACCAATTTCAGCTTCTCAAGCCCAAGTCTGGATCTCTTGGGCGCTTAATTTGCCCAATTTACGCTGGATAAGACCCCCATTAGCGTCTAACACCACGGTGAATGGCAGCCCGCCTTGTTCATTACCTAAAAGTCGGCCAAGGTTGGTGCCTGACATGCCCGCCAATCCAATGGGATAGCTGATCGCATTTTGGTTCAAGTACTGCCGAACACGGCTAGGCTGGTCAATTGCCAATCCAACCATTTGCCAACCTTTAGGTGAATTTTGACGGAAGAAGACGTCCAATAAAGGCATTTCCTCAACACAAGGTGCGCACCAAGTTGCCCAAAAATTAATCACCAGCGGCTTGCCTTGGAGATTTTGCATTTTCAAAATTTGGCCATCTGGGGTGTCAAACTCGGCTGACCAAAGTGCTTGCTCAGCCTCAAAATGAAGGCGAGACGCTTGCTTTCTGAGTGCAACGGTGGCGCCACCTAAGGCCGCCAAAACTGCTACGCCACTCAATACGGCATTGCGTTTAGAGAGATTTATTTGCATGCATCTTCCTCCATTAATCGCTTAAGTGCCTGCAAATCACCTCTTTGTGCACGCCCTTGGCTATCGGGCTTTAAGGCGCCACGCACGTCGTCGCGGTCGTACACCATCAGGTGGACTAACACTTTTTGTACCGCGCCGTGCTGCTCCAACCCTGGGCACGCGCATAAAACACTCAGCGCGTCGACCACATCGCCATGGAAGCCTTGGACCGTACTCACGTCGTAGCGCACCTGTTTGTCTATCAACTTCAGTTCTGCGGACTTTGAATCATCACAAAAAAGCTGCAGATAAATGTCAGACAACTCCGTCGCCGTCCCCCGCCATACTGCGCCACCAAGGTGGGGGTTGAACTCGGCCATGCGCTCCATCCAGACACAGGCCAATGCGCGCAAGGCTTTGAGCGCCGAGGGTTGGGTGTCAGCGCAAAAGGTGTCTATGTAGTCACGCACTGCCTCTTCCAAAACATCGTTAGATGGCAAGGGCGCGCGACCTGCGAGGCCCAGCTGTTTGATAGCACGGCGCTTGGCGGGGCCATATTCCAAGCCCTCTTCCACTACCATGCGGGCAGCGGTGGCAGCGATCTCAAATTCGGTCGTGTACATAAGCGGTCTATTGTCGCTCGCCCTCTAAAATCACTCGATGCATATACATATATTGGGCATTTGCGGCACGTTTATGGGCGGTCTAGCCGCATTGGCCCGAGAGGCCGGCCACAAAGTCACCGGGTGCGATGCTGGCGTCTACCCACCCATGAGCGACCAATTGCGGGACTTAGGCATCGATTTGGTGGAAGGTTTTGCCGCCGACCAAATGCAGTTTCGGCCCGATATGTATGTCGTCGGCAATGTAGTGTCGCGTGCTCGCTTGGCCGATGGCTCACCTAAATTCCCGTTGATGGAAGCTATTTTGGAAAGCGGTGCGCCCTACACCAGTGGGCCGCAATGGTTGTGTGACCATGTGCTGCACCACCCCAGGAACCCTAGACACGTGATGGCTGTTGCTGGCACCCACGGCAAAACCACGACCACCGCCATGCTGACCTGGATTTTGGAATCGGCTGGCTTGCTACCAGGATTTTTGGTGGGCGGCGTGCCTTTGAATTTTGGAATTTCGGCACGCTTGGGCCAAACGCGCATGGGCCAAGCCAGTTCTCAAGGTGCCAATGGCCAGATCCAACGCACACCTTTTGTCATTGAAGCCGACGAATACGACACTGCATTTTTTGACAAACGCAGCAAATTCGTCCACTACCGCCCGCGCACCGCGATTTTGAACAACCTTGAGTACGACCACGCGGACATTTTTGACAACTTGGCAGCTATCGAGCGGCAGTTCCACCATCTTGTACGCACAGTCCCCGCCAGTGGTCGATTGGTGGTGAATGCAGATGAAGAAAGTTTGCAACGCGTGTTGAACATGGGTCATTGGAGCGACGTGAGCCAGTTTGGCTTGGGTCAAGCTGCAGCAAAGTTGGCGCAACAAACACCTGTCCCAACGAACACCCAATCTCAAAACAGCGGGTCCAACACACCCAACAATGCCAACGCACACACGTTTTGGTCTATAGAAGGCCCGCCTAACGACTTCGCCGTTATTCACCAAGGCAAAGAATTGGCACGCGTGCGCTGGGACATCACGGGCGTGCACAACCAACTCAATGCTCTGGCCGCCATCATCGCTGCTGAGCATGTGGGTGTATCCGTACCCCAAGCCGCTGAAGCTTTAGCAAGTTTTCAAAATGTCCGCAGACGTATGGAAGTGCGGGGCACGGTGGCACGTGCGGACGGGGTGATCACCGTCTACGACGATTTTGCGCATCACCCTACGGCGATACGCACAACTCTCGACGGCTTGCGACGCAAAGTCGGGCCGAATGTGCGCATCTTGGCGGTGTTCGAGCCACGTAGTAACACCATGAAACTCGGAACCATGAAGTCCCAATTGCCTTGGAGTTTGGAAGAAGCCAACTTGGCCATCTGCCACTCAGGCGGCTTAGACTGGGATGCCAAGGAAGCATTGGCTGATATGGGCGCACGTGCGCTGGTTGGAAAAACCGTCGACGAAGTCATCGCACAAGTCGTCACCGCTGCTCAAGCCGGTGACCATGTGCTCTGTATGAGCAACGGCGGGTTTGGGGGCATTCACGACAAGCTTTTGAAAGCGCTTGGTTGACAAATCCCACCCAAGCAACGCACTACAAAATTTTCAGCGACTAGCTGCCACCGCCTCAGACAATACCTTCAAGCAATTTGCCGAATCGTCCCATCCCAAACAGGCGTCCGTAATGCTCTTGCCGAATTCGAGTTTGCCCACGTTATCTTTACCAGGTGTGAATTTTTGGGCGCCACCTTGCAAATGGCTCTCGATCATCACTCCAAATACATGCTGTGAACCCGAGCGGATTTGCTTGGCAATGTCTTGTGTGACATCGTTTTGGCGTTCGTGCTGCTTGCTGCTGTTGGCGTGGCTACAGTCGACCATCAAGCGCGCGGGCAACTTGGCTTTTTCTAATTCTTGGCACGCTGCATTCACACTTGCTGCGTCATAGTTAGGGGCTTTACCGCCACGTAAAATGATGTGGCAGTCTTTGTTGCCCTTGGTTTGCACAATCGCGACTTGGCCGTTTTTATGGACCGATAAAAAGTGGTGGCCGCCTGCAGCAGCCTGAATGGCGTCTGTTGCGATCTTGATATTGCCGTCGGTTCCGTTTTTAAAACCAATCGGCGCCGACAAGCCCGAGGCCAATTCGCGGTGAACCTGGCTCTCAGTCGTACGCGCGCCAATCGCGCCCCAAGCGATCAAGTCGCCAATGTATTGCGGACTGATGGCGTCTAAAAACTCGCTGCCAGCAGGCAGGCCAAGACGGTTGATCTCAATCAGCAACTGCCGCGCGATGCGCAGGCCTTCGTCGATGCGGTAGCTCTCGTCGAGGTAAGGATCGTTGATCAAGCCCTTCCATCCCACGGTGGTGCGCGGTTTTTCGAAATACACGCGCATCACGATTTCCAATGTACTGGCGTATTGGTCGCGCAAAGGCTTCAAGCGGCGCGCGTATTCCAGCGCAGCAGCTGGGTCGTGGATGGAGCAAGGGCCAATGACGACAAGCAAGCGATCGTCCTTGCCATGCATGATGTTGTGGATATTTTTGCGGGTCTGGGTGATCAGCTTTTCAACGGGCGTGCCCTGAATAGGAAAGAAGCGAATCAAATGTTCGGGAGGTGGTAGCACGGTGATGTCCTTAATCCGTTGGTCGTCGGTCTGACTGGTTTTCTCAACAGATGTGGGATAAAAGGTTTCGTGGCTGTGTTTCATGGTGTGTACCTGCAAAAAAAAACCGCCGAGGGATTCGGCGGTTGGTTAGGGAGTTCAGAGCGTTTGCTTACGTTCATACCTCTCGACCGCCATGGGGGCGTGAGATAAAAAAGTAAGCAAAATAAAACTTGGCTGAATTCATGGGCTGAAATGTATCACAGTCGTGTTTTACATTTTTTATGCGGTTCCACCAACCGTCAATCCATCGATGCGCAAAGTGGGTTGGCCGACACCAACCGGCACGCTTTGGCCTTCTTTGCCGCAGGTGCCAACGCCTGAGTCAAGGGCCATGTCATTGCCTATCAAACTCACACGGGTCAAAGCGTCTGGGCCATTGCCGACCAAGGTAGCGCCTTTCACAGGGTATTGGATCTTGCCGTTTTCGACCCAATACGCTTGCGAGGTAGAGAACACAAACTTTCCGGAGGTGATGTCGACCTGACCGCCGCCAAAGTTGGTGGCGTAAAGTCCTTTTTTGAGGCTAGCTACGATTTCTTCTGGTGACTTGTCGCCACCCAACATGTAGGTATTGGTCATGCGCGGCATAGGCACATGGGCGTAGCTTTCGCGCCGTCCGTTGCCAGTAGGTTTGACTCCCATCAGACGCGCATTCATCGCATCTTGGATGTAGCCCTTCAAAATGCCGTCTTCGATCAAGACATTGCGCTGGCTGGTATTGCCTTCGTCATCAATGTTGAGCGAGCCACGGCGATCTGGCAAAGTGCCGTCGTCCAAAACCGTCACGCCTTTGGCTGCGACGCGCTTACCAATGCGACCACTAAAAGCGCTAGAACCTTTGCGGTTGAAGTCACCTTCTAAGCCGTGGCCAATCGCTTCATGCAACAAAATGCCAGGCCATCCAGGGCCTAACACCACACTCATCTCACCAGCCGGTGCAGGACGTGCTTCTAAGTTAGTGAGCGCGGCTTTGACGGCTTCGTCCACATAGCTTTGCGCTAATGCGTCGTCAAAATGGTCTAGGCCGAAGCGCCCACCACCACCGGCCGAGCCCATTTCACGTCGGCCATTTTGCTCAGCGATGACCGTGACGCTCAAGCGCACCAAAGGACGCACATCAGCTGCCAAAGTGCCGTCTGCACGGGCGATCAAGACCACGTCGAATTCACTGGCCAATCCGGCCATCACTTGCGACACGCGCGGGTCTTTGGCGCGCGCCATGGTTTCTAC
>RFTR01000058.1 GCA_009923345.1 Betaproteobacteria bacterium | reverse complement strand
TTTCACCGATATACGTCCAGTCCCAAGCTTGTGGATCTAGGAGATTCAATTGCTTAGCTGCGAACTCGCGCAATTCGGCTATGTCTTTTTCTGCATAGGGACGCGCGCGCTTGGCGAGGTCGCGCAAGAAGGTCATCACCTCGGCGGGAGACTGAGCCATCTTGCTAGCTAACGAAACCTCAGCATAATTGGTATAGCCTAAGAGTTGTGCTTCTTCGTGGCGAAGCGCCAAAATTTCTTGAATGCAGATGGTGTTGTCTTGTGAAGCGTTTTCGCTTGAGGGGTGCGATGCGTCTGCGGGTAAGGCAGGGGGCTTAGACACCGATTGATCGGAAGCCCGCGTGACATAGGCACGGTAAAGTTTTTCCCGCAATGCAGAGCTGTGCGCAAATTGCATGATGGGCAAGTAGCAAGGCATTTTCAAACTGAGTTGATGCCCTTGAAGTCCAGCCTTTTCTGCATTGGCTTTGGTCATTTCCAAAATATCGGCAGGCACGCCTGCTAGTTCTTCAGCAGTCACCAGCAAAGACCACTGGTCCGTAGCGTCAAGCACGTTTTCGCTGAATTTTTGGCTCACATCGGCCATACGCTCTTGGATCTCAGCAAATCGCTCTTTGGCTGCGCCTGTCAGTTCAGCACCGGACAACACAAAGTTACGTACTGCCAATGTATGGGCGCGTTTTTGTTCGGCATTGAGTGAAGCAGGGGGAATAGCTTTGTATTTCGCATACAGCTTTTCATCAGCACCCATGCGTGTATAAAAAGCGGTGACACGGGGCAAGGCTTCTGTGTAGGCTGAACGCAGTTCTGGCGAATCAGCTACGGAATGCAAGTGGTTCACAGCGCCCCATGCACGACTGAGTTGTTCTACATGCACATCTAGTACCGATGCGATTTGTCCCCAGTCGGCGGGGTAGTCTGCTGTGGTCACGGTCTCTAAGGCTTTTTCTGCATTGGCTAACAGCACATCTAGCGCAGCTGGAATATGAGCAGGCTTGATGGCATCAAATATTGGAAGATCAGAGAAATCTAGTAGAGGATTAGCGCTGGTGTTCATAAATATGGTGTTGATAAAAGATGTAGAGGTTTTGATTTTCTAAGCCCAAAAAGCCACTAACTTCTTGGCTTTTTGAATTCTGTGGGTCTTAGGTAGGTAGGGCGCGTTGCGCAGATTCCAAGGTGTTGACCAATAACATCGTGATCGTCATGGGTCCAACGCCGCCTGGAACGGGTGTGATGTAGCCGGCAACTTGCTTGACGCGATCAAAGTCGACGTCGCCGCACAGTTTGCCTTCGTCATTGCGGTTCATGCCGACATCTAGCACCACTGCGCCAGATTTGACCATGTCTGCCGTCAGTACATTGCGTTTGCCCACAGCGGCCACGATCACATCGGCTTGAAGCGTGATGTCTTTGAGATTCACAGTACCGCTGTGGCAAATGGTGACGGTGGCGTCCTGTTGCAAGAGCATCAAAGCCATGGGTTTGCCCACAATATTGCTGCGGCCTATGACGACAGCGTGTTTGCCTTTGAGGGAGTAACCAATGCTCTCGAGCATCTTCATGCAACCATAGGGGGTGCAAGGCCAAAAGCCCTTCATACCCGTCATCAAAGCGCCAGCGCTGGCGATATGAAATCCGTCTACATCTTTAGCGGGACTGATCGCTTCGATAACTTTTTGCGCATCAATATGTGCGGGCAAAGGAAGTTGTACCAAGATACCGTGAATGGATGTATCGTTATTGAGTGCCTGCACACGTTGCAATAAATCAGCTTCGCTCAATGTCGCATCGTATTTTTCGAGCACTGAATGAAAACCTGCTTCTTCACAGGCTTTCACTTTGTTACGCACATACACCTGACTGGCGGGGTTTTCGCCGACCAAAACAACTGCGAGTCCTGGTTTCACGCCCTTGGCTGTGAGTTTGGCCGCGTCGATGGCAACTTGCGCGCGCATTTGTTTGGAGAGGGCGTTGCCGTCTATAAGTTGTGCTGTCATAGAGTTAAGGGATGACTAGATTTTGTTGTTACAGATGAAGCCAGAAATCTCACAATTGAAAACGCCCGTTTGTAACGGGCGTATCAAAAAAGAAATTTCGCCAAAATTTACGCTTTGGCTGCGTTTTGCCCCAACGCTGTTTTGAGCAAGTCAGCCACGGTATTGGCATTAAGCTTTTCCATGATATTGGCGCGGTGCGCTTCCACGGTTTTAATGCTGATGCCTAAATCGTCTGCGATTTGTTTGTTCAAGCGTCCGGCAACGATGCGCTCCAAAACTTGGGCTTCACGGGTTGTCAGCTTAGCCATCAAAGCATCACGGCTAGCGGCTTGCTGGTGATCTGCAAATGCGTCTTTGGCGTGTTCGAGCATGCGTTCGACCAATGACACCAACTCTGCTTCTTTGAACGGCTTTTGGATGAAGTCCATGGCACCTTTTTTCATGGTGTCAACTGCCATGGGCACATCACCGTGTCCAGTGATAAATACAACGGGAAGAGGCGATTTACGTTCAATAAGTTTGTCTTGCAATTCAAGGCCTGACATACCGCCCATACGGATATCAACGATCAAACAAGCAACTTCGCGTGGGTCATAGCGGCTGAGGAATGTTTCGGCTGAGTCAAAACACCGAACGCGGTAGTCTTTGCCTTCGAGCAGCCATTGCAATGAATCGCGAACGGCCTCGTCATCGTCGACGACATACACAGTACCTTTTTTGGGAATCAGACTCATGTAATAAAACTCCAACTTTAGCGAGCAGGTATCCAGAAAGAAAATCTGCAACCCGATATTTGGTTTGCATTGTAGAGGTTCTCAGCTTGCATTCTGCCTTCATGCGATTCCACAATGCTTCGGCATAAATTCAATCCAATTCCCATACCTTCTGCCTTGGTGGAGAAGAAGGCTTCGAACAAACGGTCCATCACTTCGGGCGCTAGACCGCTGCCGGTATCGGTGACGCTGAATTCGATGACGGAGACACCTTGTTCTGTGCGCGGCACCACCTTGAGTTCGACTTGTCTGCGTGCAAATGGACGTTGCGCAGAGTCAATCGATTCAGCCGCGTTACGCATCAAATTAACCAAGACTTGTTCAATCAAGATCGGGTCTACATGGATTTGTGGCAAGCGGCTTGCGATCACTTGGCTTAACCGCACTTGTCGTCTGCGCAATTCAATACCAGCAAGTTCAACGGCTTCAGAGATAAGTTGCGGGACGCTCGATAAGGTGCGGTTAGGCTCGCTGCGTTTAACAAAACTTCGGATGCGCTGAATGATCTGTCCAGCGCGCTGCGCTTGGTGGGCCGTTTTTTCTAGCGCGGTGATCAAGTCGGCTTCAATTAGATTCTTCGATTTGATGCGCGAGACCATCCCGTTGCAATAGTTATTGATGGCGGTCAGCGGTTGGTTGAGTTCATGCGCGACGCTTGAGGCCATCTCGCCCATGGTGATCAGTCGGCTCGCGGTTTGCGCGCGTTCGGCTTGCGCTTGTGCTTGCTCTTCTGCTTGGCGGCGCGGCGTGATGTCGGTTGCAATGACGATTTGTGCCAATCTGCCGTCTACCCAGTTGAGATAGCGCGAACGCACCTCTAACCACTTACCTAAGTCCGGCAAAAATATTTCAGCGTTTTCACTTTGGACCTCTTGCAGATCGTCAATGGGAAAGCCAGCAAGGGGGTCGCTATCGTCTTCATCCACGCCAGCGGCTGCAAGTTGGGTTGACGTAGTTTGTTTTGTACGTGGAAGTCCGGCTTGCATCACCAAACTCAAATGCCCTTTGGTCGTTGGATCAAACCACTTGCGATAAAGCTTGTTGGCGAACAAAAGCTCCTCACTGCCCAAAGGAGCGACAGAAACAGATGCGTCTAAACCCTCTAAAACCGTAGTGAAACGGTCGTGCGCCGCCGAGAGCTGTTGGCGGATGCGGGTGGGTTCGGTGATGTCGGTCATCGACGTCATCCAGCCTGTTTGTTTTCCCAATGCGTCGACCAAAGGCGATACGTACAAACGTGCGTCGAATAACTCACCGTCTTTGCGCTTGACGCGTACTTGCAGGCCATTGGTGGATGTGCTGCCTTCCAGTTCTTTTGCCAGTCTGGAATTGAGAAGGGCGCGGTCTTCTTCCGGCCAGTAGGGAAAGGGCGGATAGCAACCTACTAATTCAGATTCTGTCCAACCGGTCATTTGGCAAAAAGCCGCATTGACATAAGTAATACGCCCCTTCAAATCCATGGCGCGCATACCCGTCAGGATGGAGTTTTCCATGGCGCGTCGAAAGTTGGTTTCGGCCATCAAAGCTTGTTGCGCTTGCACGCGGCGGCGGGTATGGCGCCAACTTCCTATGAGCAACCAGGCGGTCATGGCGCTCAAAATGGCAACGAGCCAGTACATGCCGTTACCAATCATTCCGGGTGCAGTGCGGTAGGTCTGTGCATGGATGGACACGGCATATCCCACCGGCATAACTGGAACTTCGTATTCGTTGGTTTTGAGTAGCCAAGGTAAAACCTCGGTCACGCGCGGCTTGGCTTTATTAGCCTGACCTGCCAACACATTGTTTTTTTCGTCACGCAAAGAGACGATGTACAGGCCACTGATCTCTGGGGGTATGGCGTAGCGCAGGATTCCCTCGAGCGCGAACTCCGCCACTATCACCCCTTCGAAAGTGTTTTGTTCAAGGATAGGAACGTGCAACTGCAGTTGCGAGAACGGGTTTGAGCTGCCTTTGCTGTAGGTGATGGGCTTGGAGTAGAGGGGCTGCTTTAATTCTTTGGCTAGCTGAAATACATTGACAACGTCGGGATCATTGACCAAAACCCCAGGATAAAGGTCAACCAGTGTGGTGGCATTGGCGCTTGTGACGCCGATCATGACGCGGCGCTTGGCGTCTAGCCAAGTCAGGCTGGAGAGTTCAGGGGTTTCATCGATAATTTTTTGCGCCGCCGCAATAAATCCTTTTGTTCCGAACCGATGGACGGACAAATCTTTCGAAAAGCGCATCAACTCTTCTTGTTTGTCGAGCAGACGCAGCCTGAGCCTCTGCTGTGCATATTCGACGTCTCGGCGAACAATTTCTTGCTCACGGTCAATTTCTTCGTATTTCAGATACCAAAAGACGCTGGTGATCGCCACCATAAAAACTAACACCGCCATCAAAGGGGCAAGAAAGGCGAATCTGTCCTGCCGGCTTGGCGTTTGGGTGCCCCACCACTTACGCCAGGCTAGGGCGAGTGGTTTGCTGATGTGATGCTTGTAGGTACTGAACATAAATGGATTCTGATTATCATTGCCTTATAAATTTCATTATGCGAAAACAAATAGCGCTATTTGAAATTTATAGGTTTTTATGTCAGAATTGGGCTACATTTGATAAAACCACAAGCAACCTAGGAGACGGACATGTCGGCACTACCAAATGATTTGAGAACATTTGCGATCAACGACTCAGACAGTCAAGAAACGCGTGAATGGATGGACGCCTTGTCTGCCGTTATCCATGCCGAGGGTCCAGAGCGTGCGCACTATTTATTAGAGCAACTGTTAGAACATGCCCGGGAAAACAGCATCGACATGCCTTTCTCTGCCAACACGGGTTATGTCAACACCATCGAACCAAACGAAGAGGCTCACTGTCCCGGCAATATAGAAATAGAGGAACGTCTGCGCGCCTATATGCGTTGGAACGCGATGGCGATGGTGGTCAAAGCCAACCGCCATAACCCAGAAGACGGTGGCGACCTCGGTGGCCATATTGGTTCATTCGCCTCCCTGGCCCATATGTTTGGCGCGGGCTTTAACCACTTTTGGCATGCGGAGAGTGAAAACCACGGCGGTGACTGTATTTACATCCAAGGCCATGTGTCCCCAGGCGTCTATGCGCGCGCTTATTTAGAAGGCCGTTTGACCGAAGAGCAGTTGTTGAACTTCCGACAAGAAGTAGATGGCAAAGGCCTCTCTAGTTACCCCCATCCCAAACTGATGCCAGAGTTTTGGCAGTTTCCCACTGTGTCGATGGGCTTAGGCCCTTTGATGGCGATTTACCAAGCCCGCTTTTTGAAATACCTGCACGCACGCGGCATTGCCAATACGGAAAACCGCAAGGTCTGGGTGTTCTGCGGTGACGGTGAAATGGACGAGGTCGAGTCGCTCGGCGCCATCGGTTTAGCAGCGCGTGAAAACCTAGACAACTTGATTTTCGTAGTGAACTGCAACTTGCAGCGCTTAGACGGTCCAGTGCGTGGTAACGGCAAGATCGTGCAAGAGCTCGAAGGCGAATTCCGTGGCTCCGGTTGGAACGTTATCAAACTCTTGTGGGGCAGCGATTGGGACGCGCTCTTAGCCCGTGACAAAGACGGGGCCTTGCGCCGCATCATGATGGAAACCGTGGACGGTGACTACCAAGCCTTCAAAGCCAATGATGGTGCGTATGTTCGTAAACATTTCTTCGGCCGCGACCCCAAGACTTTAGAGATGGTCGCCCACATGAGCGACGACGATATTTGGAACCTCCGCCGCGGTGGACACGACCCACAAAAGGTTTACGCGGCTTATCACAAAGCGGTCAACCATAAATGCCAGCCAACTGTATTGCTGATCAAAACCGTCAAAGGTTTTGGTATGGGTAAATCAGGAGAAGGTAAAAACACCGTTCACCAAACTAAGAAGCTGACGGACGAAGACATCAAAATCTTCCGCGATCGTTTTAATCTGCCTATTCCAGACAGCGAATTGGCCAAGATTCCTTTTTACAAGCCTGCGGATGACACCCCCGAAATGCGCTACTTGCACGAGCGTCGTAAAGCGCTTGGTGGTTACTTGCCTCATCGCCGTACCAAGGCAGATGAGAGCTTCACCGTGCCTAGCATCGACACCTTCAAAGCTGTGATGGACCCCACTGCTGAAGGCCGTGAAATTTCTACCACCCAAGCCTATGTCCGCTTTTTGACCCAACTGCTGCGTGACCAAGCTATCGGTCCCCGTGTGGTGCCCATCTTGGTCGACGAAGCGCGCACCTTCGGTATGGAAGGCTTATTCCGCCAAGTCGGTATTTACAACCCCGCTGGTCAGCAGTACACGCCTGTCGACAAAGACCAGGTGATGTACTACAAGGAAGACAAAGCCGGTCAAATTCTGCAAGAAGGTATCAACGAAGCGGGCGGCATGAGCAGCTGGATTGCCGCGGCTACTAGCTACTCGACCAGCAACCGCATCATGGTGCCTTTCTATGTGTACTACTCGATGTTCGGCTTCCAGCGCATTGGCGATTTGGCTTGGGCGGCTGGCGATATGCAGGCGCGTGGTTTCTTGCTTGGTGGCACCTCTGGACGTACCACCTTGAATGGCGAAGGCTTGCAACATGAGGACGGTCATAGCCACATCATGGCCAACACCATTCCAAACTGTGTGTCGTATGACCCGACCTTCGCCCATGAAGTCGGCGTGATCTTGCACCACGGTTTGAAGCGCATGGTCGAGAAGCAAGAAAACGTTTTCTACTACATCACCTTGCTCAACGAAAACTACGCCATGCCCGGTTTAAAACCTGGTACCGAAGAGCAAATCATCAAGGGCATGTATTTGATCCAGCAAGGCGAGGGCGCCAAGAAGGCGCCGCGCGTCAACTTGCTCGGCTCAGGCACCATTCTTCGTGAGTCGATCGCCGCGCGCGATTTGCTCGCCAACGATTGGGGCGTTGCCGCCAACGTCTGGAGTTGCCCAAGTTTTAATGAACTGACCCGCGATGGCCAAAACGCAGAGCGTTACAACTTATTGCATCCCACAGAGGCACCTAAAGTGCCTTTTGTGACGCAGCAGTTGGATCCTTACGTTGGCCCTGTAGTGGCTGCGACAGACTACATGAAAGCCTATGCCGAGCAGATTCGTTCTTTCATTCCTAAAGGCCGTACCTACAAAGTGTTGGGCACCGATGGCTTTGGTCGCTCTGACTTCCGCAGCAAATTGCGCGAGCACTTCGAGGTGAACCGCCACTACATCGTGGTCGCTGCGCTCAAAGCTTTGAGCGAAGAAGGCGCTGTGCCAGTCGAGAAGGTCGCTGAGGCGATCAAAAAGTACGCCATCAAAACCGACAAGATCAACCCGCTTTACGCATAAATTTTCAACTTGGCCAGGCTGCCCTGAGTTGTAAAAGCTGGGGCGTTTTTGCACATACATAGTGAGACAGATATGGCATTGATAGAAGTAAAAGTTCCAGATATCGGCGACTTCAAAGACGTCGCGGTGATTGAGGTTTTCGTCAAATCTGGTGACGCCATCAAGGTTGAACAGTCTTTGATCACTGTCGAGTCAGACAAGGCTTCGATGGAAATTCCATCGTCACACGCTGGTGTGTTGAAAGAGCTCAAAGTTAAGTTGGGCGACAAGATCAATATTGGTGATTTGTTGGCGATTCTGGATGGAGTGGACGCTGTGAGTGCGCCTGCTGCGGCTCCTGCGGCTTCGGCGCCAGCAACACCAGCAACGCCAGCAGCTGCATTTCCTGATTCTGCGACTGCGAATGCACCTGTGATGAGTGCGACAGCTGCTGCATCCTCAGCAACCCCTTCAACTTCTGTAGGTGCTGGAGTTGTAGCTTCAGCATCTGGTTTGGCCATTAACGCTCCTGCGCATGTGCCAGGTGGCACAACAGTTGGTTTGCCCCACGCATCGCCCTCAGTGCGCAAATTTGCGCGCGAACTTGGCGTGCCCTTAGACGAATTGAAGGGCAGTGGAAACAAGGGCCGCATCACACAAGAAGATGTGCAAGCCTTTACCAAGTCAGTCATGTCCGGCGCCACGCAGACCAAAGCGCAATCCGCCAAAGGGGGATCAGGTGGCGACGGTGCGGCCTTGGGTCTCATTCCTTGGCCCAAAGTCGACTTTGCCAAATTCGGTCCTATCGAGCGCAAAGAGATGGGTCGCATCAAGAAAATCAGCGGCGCCAACTTGCTACGCAACGCCATCATGATCCCCGCCGTCACCAACCATGACGATGCAGACATCACAGATCTCGAAGCATTTCGTGTGTCTACGAACAAAGAAAACGAGAAGTCAGGCATCAAAGTGACCATGCTGGCTTTCTTGATCAAGGCTTGCGTGGCAGCTCTCAAGAAATATCCTGAATTCAACAGCTCGCTAGACGGCGATGCATTGGTTTACAAAAACTACTGGCACATTGGCTTTGCCGCCGACACGCCCAATGGTTTGATGGTGCCCGTCATCAAAGACTGCGATAAAAAAGGCGTTTTACAAATCAGCCAAGAAATGTCCGAACTCGCCAAAAAAGCGCGCGAAGGTAAATTGGGACCTGCCGAAATGACGGGCGCGACTTTCACCATTTCCAGCCTTGGCGGAATTGGCGGTAAATATTTCACGCCGATCATCAATGCGCCAGAAGTGGCAATTCTCGGCGTCTGCAAGAGCACGATGGAACCAGTCTGGGACGGTAAAGCCTTCCAGCCTCGCTTGATGCTGCCTTTGAGCTTAACCTGGGACCACCGCGTCATCGACGGTGCAGCCGCTGCACGTTTTAACGCGTTCCTTGGACAAATCTTGAGCGACTTCCGTCGCGTCTTGCTTTAAGGCTTAGAGCAAACCAAATTAATCGCCCCAAAGTTCAGCCTAAATCGGCTTGCATCGTCAAAATAGATTGAGAAACATATGGCAATGATTGAAATAAAAGTCCCTGATATCGGTGATTTCGACGAAGTGGCTGTCATCGAGTTATTGGTCAAACCGGGCGACACCATCAAGTCTGAGCAATCGCTGATCACCGTGGAGTCCGATAAGGCTTCGATGGAAATTCC
>RFTR01000057.1 GCA_009923345.1 Betaproteobacteria bacterium | reverse complement strand
TCGCTGAGCTTTTTGCGTAAACGCGAAATAAACGCCTCGAGTGCGTTGTCTGCCAGCGCCTCTTCAAAACTAGAAAGTTTGTCAGAGAGTTCGCGTTTACTCACGGTTCGACCAGGTGGCGACATCAATTCCCATAACACTTCAAACTCACGCGCAGGCAAGGCCAAATCTTGATCATTGACCAATATTCTGCGATTCTTGCGCTGCAAGAGTAGACGCCCGACTTGCACCACATCTTCGGTGCCTAAGGCACGTCGCGCCAAGGCGCGCAGACGCGCTTCAATCTCAGCTAAATCAAAGGGCTTGCCTAAATAGTCATCCGCACCGGCGTCTAGTCCGGCAATACGCTCATCCGTTCGGTTGCGCGCCGTCAAGACAAGCACCGGAGTGCGGTCCCCTCTGCTTCGCGCGGCGCGCAACAAACTCAAGCCACTGCCTTGTGTTGCTTTGGTTTGGCCATTGAGAGGCAAATTCAAATCCAGCAAAACCACGTCGTAGGGTTGGACTTGCCAGAAATGTGCGGCCTCCTCCAGGTGGTTCGCGGCATCCACGCGGTGGCCTGCGTCGGTCAAGCTACGCAACATGACCGCCTGTAAAACGGCATCGTCTTCAATCAGCAAAATTCTCATGGGGTGTTAACAAAACGCACCAAGTCAGGGATTGGTCAGCCATACGAAGCGATAAACGCGGTATGAGCATACGACAGTTCCCACCCTTGCGACTACTTCTTCTTGCTTTGCTTGTGTTACCCGCGGCATTGGGCGCACAGGTATACGCCCAGACTTTGGGCTTGGCACAAGTACTGGAGGCTGCGCGTCAAAACCTGGATGTTTCGATGGCACAACAAAGTCTTGCGGCAGCGCAAGCCGATGTTGTCTCAGCAGACCGCGCCCCGTTTCCTGTCTTCACCGCCAAAACATCGCAGATGTATTTGGATAAAGGCATTAACGGAAACCAAGGCATTGGCGGTGGCGCGCTCGGACAAAAGAATATAGACAAGTCTGGTGGCATCGACTGGACTTGGGAGCGCGGCAACAAGCGCAACCTACGTACCCAAAGCGCAAAACAACAAGCGCTAGCCGCTGGTGCTGATTTGCAAGACATGCTGGTGACGCAACAAATTGCCGCCGCTGCCGCCTACTTTGATTTGCTTGCGGCGCGCGAACGCAACCACGAAATGCACCTGCTTTCTCGAAGCGTTCTGCAGTTGTCGAAAAGCGCCGGGCTTCGACTGAAAGCGGGTGACCTGTCTACACAGGACACGCTGCGCTTGGAAATTGAAGCGCAACGCGCCCTTGCGGACGCGCGTAGCGCGCAACTCGACCAACAGCGCGCAGTTTTGTTGCTGCAACAAATCACCAAATTGCCCATCAACCTGAACACCTGGAAAGTGACGGCAGATTGGCCCACTATCCAAGTGCAAGCACCTACACAAGGCGTGCTACAAACATGGGTGGACCAACGCGCAGATGTAGTCGCCGCTCGCGAGCGCGTCACGGCAGCCAGCGCCGCTTTAGAACTAGCCCAGGCACAGAAAAAAGCCGACGTCACACTTGGCGGCAGTCTTGACCATGACCCGCGTGTTTCCAATCGCATGCTCGAACTTCGCTTGTCTCTGCCGCTCATTTGGGGCTATGGCTATGAGGGCGAGATTGGCCGCGCGCAAGCGCAACTCGCACAAGCGCAATCACTGTTTGAGAAAACCAAGCGCGATGCAAGCGCAGATTTACAACGTTTGCTAGAAGAGTTCTCAGCCGCGTTAGAGCGCGAAACACTTTACGAACAAGACATCTTGCCGCGGGCTCGCAAAGTTGCGGAGCAAGCTGAACGCGCCTTTACATTAGGCGCGTCCTCATTGACCGATTTATTAGACGCACGCCGCACCCTGCGCGCTACTTTGATTGAAGCCGCCTTTACCCGCGCAGACTATGCCAAAGCCTACGAGGCTTGGCGTTTGCGCACCACCCCAGTTTTGAGCGACACCCGCTAAATCACTATGCCTTTGAATACCCACGCCATCCAAGAAGCTCTTCTCGCCATTTGGCGCTCTCCTGTCAAGCGCTACAGCGCTATCGCCGGATTAGCCGCACTAATTGCGCTGTACATCAATATGACAGGGCAAGAGCCCATGGGCCATCCCGTCGCGCCACCGCCCATCATTCAAGGTGAGCAACTACGCTTTCCAGCGGGTCACCCACAACTCACGCTTTTAACAACAGCACCCGCTATCGCCGCCAACAGTGTGGCCATTGATTTACCGGCACGCTTGGTTTGGAATGAAGAAAAGACCGAGCGTATCTACCCTGCTTTTGCAGGGCGTGTCGTCAAGCTCAACGCAGATGTTGGGCAGTCTGTGCGTGCCGGGCAGGTATTGGCAACACTGGCTTCGCCGGAATTTGGCGCTGCACAGGCCGACACCGCCAAAGCGCAAGCGGATGCGCGCTTCTCAGAGCGCGCCTTACAAAGACAAACCGAGTTGTTTGAAGCAGGCATCGTTTCACGCAAAGAGTATGAGCAAGCCCAAGCCGATGCGCAACGCGCCAATGCAGAGGTCGCGCGCGCACAAGCGCGCACCCAACTGTATGGCGGAGGCAACGCGGTGAACCAACAGCTTGGGTTGTCCGCTACCGTCTCTGGTGTTGTCGTGGAAAGAAATTTGAGCGCGGGACAAGAACTGCGGCCCGAGCAAGGCGGGCCCGGTTCCCTGCCGCTGTTTGTTGTGACAGATCCGCGTTCGCTTTGGGTGCAAATCGATGCGCGCGAAGCAGATGTTGCATCTCTGCAGCCGGGCACCCCCATTAGCCTAACGCTTCCCAACTTCCCTGGTCAAAGTTTTGCCGCCAAGATCACAGCAACAGGAGACTTCATCGACAGCAACTCACGCACAGTCAAGGTTCGCGCAGTAATAGACAACAACCAACGAATTCTCAAAGCGGAAATGCTTGGCAGTGCAAAGTTTGAACGCGCCCTTGAAAAAGGGGTCTTGGTCCCCTCTCGCGCCGTGCAATTACGTGGCTCGCAATATTGGACCTATGTGCAAAAGGAGCCGGGCGTCTTTGAAGGACGAAAGATAAGCATAGGTTACGAAGGCCTAGACAAAGTACTTGTGACCAACGGACTTAAAGATGGAGAGTTAGTCGTCAGCGATAACGGGCTCTTATTAGCGCGCGAGTTTCGTAATGCACAAGATTCTGCAAAACCGCAGAACGTAAATATTGCAGTACCTGACGCAACACATAACGCATCCAAATGAAGCGCATTATTCAAATCGCTCTGGCGCAACCGCTGATGGTGCTGATGGCAACCTTGCTTTTTATATTGGCGGGGTCTGTTGCATTTAAAAACCTCTCTGTCGAGGCTTTTCCTGATGTGACGGATACGCAAGTCACCGTGATTGCTTTGTTTCCCGGAAGAGCGGCGGAGGAAGTGGAAAAGCAAGTTTCTTTGCCGATTGAGTTAGCACTGTCGGGCTTGCCCAACGCCATTCGGGTTTTTTCACATACCCAATTTGGTTTGTCGTTTACTGTTGTGACGTATGACGACAAAGCAGAAGTCAACGTTGTACGTCAACAAGTCAATGAGCGCTTGCGTGGAATTTCTCTGCCCCCCGGTGTCGAAGCAGGCGTCATGCCCAACGCAACGCCTGTTGGTGAAGTGATGCGCTATCGCCTGAAAGGCGACGGTAAAACACCTACCGAATTACGCACCTTACAAGACTGGGTGGTTGAGCGCACATTTAGACAGGTCCCAGGTGTGGCTGACGTAGTGGGCATGGGTGGCTTTATCAAACAATATGAGGTTCAGCCTGATTTACAAAAACTTCGCGCCTACAAACTCACGCTACAAGACCTGCAAACCGCGCTTGGGCGAAGCAATGCCAATGCAGGTGGGGGCTATGTTGCGCAAGGCGCGCAGCAGTTTGCAATTCGAGGAATTGGTTTACTGGGTTCAGTAGATGACATAGGCACCGTTGTCGTCACGACGCGGGGAAGCACGCCAATTTTGGTGCGCGATGTTGCCAAGGTATCTATAGGCGCCGTTGCAAGACTGGGTACGGTTGGTCAAGACTTAGACGATGACGTCGTGACGGGCATCATCATCATGCGCAAAGGCGAGAACCCAAGCCTTGTTCTCAAAGGCGTCAAAGAGCGTCTTGACGATTTGAATGCGCGGGTTTTGCCCCCAGGTGTACAAATCGTCCCTTTTTACGATCGCACCTGGCTCATGGCCAAAACACTCACCACCGTTTTTAAAAATCTGGTGGAAGGTGCACTTCTTGTTGCCTTGGTGTTGTATCTCTTTCTATCCAATCTGCGCGCTTCTTTGGCGGTCGTCGTCGTCATCCCACTTTCTCTTCTCGCCACATTTTTGGGACTGAAGTTCATGGGTGTACCGGCCAATTTGTTGAGCTTGGGCGCAATGGACTTTGGCATCATCGTCGATGGTGCGGTGATCGTGATTGAAAACATCATGCATCGACTTGCAGAACGCGGCGAGGGCATGAATGAAAAAGAACGACGCACCTTGATAACGGAGGCCACCAACGAGGTTGGTCGCCCCACATTGTTTTCCATGCTCATCATCATCGCAGCGCATATTCCCATCTTTGCGCTGGAGCGTCATGAAGGGCGCATCTTTCAGCCGATGGCGCTGTCTGTTACGACCGCCCTTGTGGGCTCTCTGATCTTTTCACTGACTTTGGTTCCTCTGTTGGGTTATTGGATGCTACGTAAAGGCATTCCGCATGGAGACAACGCATTGGTAGGCTGGTTGAAAAAAGTTTATGAACCGATTCTGAATTGGGCCATTGATAAGCCGAAAAAAGTTGTGGCCATGGCTTTGGGTGGTTTTTTAATCTCCATCCTTGCGGCAACACAACTCGGTTCTGAGTTTTTACCTGAGCTCAATGAAGGCACTTTGTGGATCAATGTGCGGTTACCTGCGAGCATTTCAAATGAAGAGGCCGCAGCGTCATTGCGACAAGTGCGAACAGCACTCTTAGCAATACCCGAGGTGCGCACCACTGTCTCAAAAGCCGGACAACCTGAAGACGGAACAGATCCCAAAACCATCAGCATGGCGGAAGTTTTCGTAGACATCAAACCCCAAGAACAATGGCGCAAAAATATTAGCAAAGAGCAGCTCATTGAAGAGATGGACCGCGCGGTTTCCGCTGTACCGGGGATTCGTCCAACGTTTTCCCAGCCCATTCGAGATAACGTGTTGGAGTCGATTTCACAAATTGACGGGCAAATTGTGATCAAGGTGTCGGGCGATGATTTGGCTGTTCTAAAGAAAACAACCGAAGCGATTGAAGCCGAAATTAGAAACGTACGCGGTGTGTATCGTGCCGAAATTGACCGACACGGTGAATTACCACAGCTTTTGATAGATATCGACCGCGAACGCATTGCCAGACTGGGCCTCAATGTGGGCGATGTGCAGGATGTTATTGAGACCGCCTTGGCTGGACAGGCCGTCACCTACTTGTGGGAAGGGGAGCGTCGTTTTGCGGTGACTGTTCGACTTGCGCCACAAAACCGCGCGATGGGGCATCTAGAAGACATACTTGTCCCCACACCAAATGGTGGAAGCGTGACGCTTGGAAATATTGCAAAGATTCGGCGTGACAGCGGTGCGATGAATATTGCCCGCGAAGCAGGACGGCGCACCATGGCGATTGGTATCTTTATAAAGAACCGCGATATGGGCTCGGTGGTTGCAGACATGAAGGCTGTTGTTGCAAAAAAGGTACCGATTCCTCGGAATTACGCAATCAGTTGGTCTGGCGAATTTGAGAACCAAGAACGCGCCATGAAGCGTTTATCGCTGGTCGTTCCTATTTCCTTGTTATTGATTTTTGTACTGCTTTTCAATGCCTTTGGTTCTATCAAAACCGCGGGATTAATTTTGATCAACGTGCCCATGGCCTTGGTAGGAGGCTTTGTGGCGCTATGGGTGTTAAACATTCCGCTCTCAGTTTCTGCGGCGATTGGTTTTATTGCGCTCTCAGGCCAAGCGGTTCTCAATGGCGTGGTGATGCTCTCGGTTTTTCAGCAACTGCGTAACGCGGGATATTCCGTCATAGATGCTGTGAAAGAAGGTTCGTTGCAAAGGCTCAGGACCGTGCTCATGACCGCGCTACTGGCAGCACTTGGCTTATTACCAATGGCCTTGAGCCACGAAATTGGCGCCGAAACACAGCGTCCTTTGGCCATCGTCGTGATCGGCGGTTTATTTACTGCAACCCTTTTGACCTTGGTTGTATTACCGGCACTGTACGTGTCTTGGTTCTCCAACACACGTTTAGCGCCTGCGACCAAAAACTAAATATCAATATTGGCTGCGCGCAATGCGTTGCTCTCGATGAAGTCGCGACGGGGTTCTACCTCGTCGCCCATCAGCATGGTGAACACGCGGTCGGCTTCGATGGCATCGTCGATTTGCACGCGCAATAAACGTCGAACGGCCGGGTCCATGGTGGTTTCCCAGAGTTGCTCTGGGTTCATCTCACCCAAGCCCTTATAGCGTTGGCGTGCTGTGGCGTTTTCGGCTTGTTCAATCAACCAACGCATCGCAATACGGAAGTCGCTGACTTTTTCTTCCTTAGCGCGCTCGCCTTCGCCGCGCGACACGCGTGCGCCTTCTTGCAAAAGGCCTTTGAATGTTTGGGCGGCTTCAGCCAAGGCCGCATAGTCTGCACCGTGCACAAAGTCTTGCGTGATCACACTGCTCTTGACGTTGCCGTGATGGCGACGGCTGATACGCAAAATAGGTTTATCGGTGCGCTCATCAAATTCACCAGAAGCCTCTGAGCCACTGCCTAATTCGCGCAACTTGGCTTGCATATCGATGGCTGAGCGTTCTGCGTCCGCTACGGTATCT
Organism: Betaproteobacteria bacterium; assembly: GCA_009923345.1. Lineage (GTDB taxonomy): Bacteria > Pseudomonadota > Gammaproteobacteria > Burkholderiales > Burkholderiaceae_C > Limnohabitans. Next base: position 3,058 of record RFTR01000057.1, on the reverse strand, counting down.
AAATTAACAGACACGCCATCGGCCATCGCGCGCAAAGCCTCGGCATCCATAAAACCGCTCAAGCGTGCGATTACCGCTTCGGCCAATTGGTGTTTGCGTGCAAGCTCTTCCAGGGTTTCACCACGCAACACTTGCGCTGCAGGTCCGCCCGTGCTGATGCTCGCGTCTTTGAGTGCAACACGCAATAAGAAGGCATCCAGCGCAGGCGCGTCTTTGATGTACTGCTCTTCTTTACCAACTTTCACTTTATACAAAGGCGGTTGCGCAATATAGATGTGGCCACGCTCAACGAGCTCGGGCATTTGGCGGTAGAAGAACGTCAACAAGAGTGTGCGGATGTGTGCACCGTCCACGTCCGCGTCGGTCATGATGATGATGCGGTGGTAACGTAGTTTGTCAACATTGAAGTCATCTGTTGCCGACTTGCCTGACTCTGCACTGGCTTTGCCAATACCGGTTCCCAGCGCGGTGATGAGCGTCAAAATTTCGTTGCTGGTTAGTAGCTTTTCGTAGCGTGCTTTTTCGACGTTCAAGATTTTTCCACGCAAAGGCAGAATCGCTTGGAATTTACGGTCGCGTCCTTGCTTCGCAGAACCACCTGCAGAGTCTCCTTCGACGATATAGATTTCGCACAGTGCTGGATCTTTTTCTTGGCAATCAGCCAGCTTGCCTGGCAAGCCCATGCCATCGAGCACGCCTTTGCGGCGTGTCATCTCGCGGGCTTTACGTGCAGCTTCGCGGGCACGCGCAGCATCTACGATCTTTCCACAAATGATCTTGGCATCATTGGGGCGCTCTTGCAAATAATCGTTCAATGCTTTGGCAACGATATCTTCCACCGGTGCGCGCACCTCGCTTGACACCAACTTGTCTTTGGTCTGGCTGCTGAATTTAGGTTCTGGCACCTTGACAGACAGCACACAGCACAAGCCTTCGCGCATGTCGTCACCAGTCACTTCGACTTTGGCTTTCTTGGCGAACTCGTTTTCTTCAATATATTTATTGATAACCCGCGTCATCGCGGCGCGCAAACCAGTTAAGTGCGTGCCACCATCACGCTGTGGGATGTTATTGGTAAAACACAAAACGCTTTCGTTGTAGCCATCGTTCCATTGCATGGCCACTTCAACACCAATGTGTGTGCCCGCAATGCCGCCGTAAGTATCTGCGGGACGCTCACCCTCAGAATAAAACGCATTGGGGTGCAATACTTTTTTACCGGAATTGATGAAGTCAACAAAGCCTTTCACGCCACCAGCGCCAGAGAAGTCATCTTCTTTTCCACTTCTCTCATCGATCAAGCGAATACGTACGCCGTTATTCAAGAAGCTGAGTTCGCGAAGACGTTTACTCAAAATCTCGTAATGGAAATCGCTGTTTTGAACAAAGATTTCTGTATCTGGCAAAAAGTGGACTTCTGTTCCGCGCTTTTCTGTAACACCCGTGATGCGCATGGGTGAAGTTTCAAAGCCATCTACAACCTCGATAATTCGGTTTTGAACAAAACCTTTAGCGAATTCCAAGGTATGCACCTTGCCATCGCGACGAACCACTAGACGCAATGACTTTGAAAGCGCATTGACACACGAAACACCGACACCATGCAACCCACCTGATACTTTGTAGCTGTTTTGATTGAACTTACCGCCAGCATGCAATTCGGTTAACGCAATCTCAGCGGCACTGCGTTTAGGCTCGTGCTTGTCGTCCATCTTGACGCCAGTTGGGATACCGCGTCCGTTATCAGTCACGCTGATTGAGTTATCGCTGTGAATGGTGACCACAATATCGTCACAGTGGCCTGCTAATGCTTCGTCAATAGAGTTGTCTACAACTTCGAATACCAAATGGTGCAAACCCGTTCCATCGGACGTATCACCGATATACATACCTGGGCGTTTGCGAACGGCTTCTAAGCCTTCCAATATTTGAATCGATCCGGCGCCGTAATCTTGATCGGCCACAGGCGTTATCGTGGGTTCTGGTTGTTGTTCTTGGGTCATATCAATTCTTTAAACGTGCTGCGCTGCAGCACCATGGGTAGCAAAGGAGAAAAACTTATATGCGCATGGGCATGACAACGTATTTAAATGTGGGGTTGTCTGGGATAGTCACTAAAGCAGAACTGTTCGAGTCTGCTAAATCAACTTGCACCATGTCTTGGTCCATATTAGACAAGGCGTCTATTAGGTATGTGACATTAAAACCAATTTCTATAGCATCTCCGCTGTAGTTAATTTCAAGTTCATCCACCGCTTCTTCTTGCTCAGCATTGGTAGAAGCCACACGCAAAATGCCTGGCTCTAAATTCAAACGCACACCTTTGAATTTTTCCGTCGTCAAAATCGCAGTACGCTGCAAGGTTGCCAACAAAGCACTACGGCCCAGTGTGATAGTATTTTTGTGGTTCTTTGGAATTACACGGTTGTAGTCAGGAAATTTACCTTCCACCAACTTCGTTACAAACTCCATTCCATCAAAAATAAATTTAGCTTGGTTGGTAGCAAACTGCATTTCTATCGCACCGTCTTTATCATTCAACAAACGCTGCAATTCCAGCACTGTTTTTCTGGGCAAGATAACTTCTTGACGAGGAACTTCAACTTCCAATGTGGCTGATGCAAAAGCCAAACGGTGACCATCGGTCGCTACCAAGCTCAGTTGCTTACCTTCAGCTACAAACAAAATACCATTCAGGTAATAACGGATGTCATGGACAGCCATCGAAAAAGAAACTTGGTGCAGCAACTCTTTCAAAGTTTTTTGGGGGACGCTAAACGTTGGGCCTAATGCAGTTGACTCTTGCACCAGAGGAAAATCTTCAGCGGGCAAGCTTTGCAAAGTAAAGCGACTTTTTCCACCCTTCAAAATCAATTTGTTTTGGCTAGATTCAAGGCTCACCGTCTGATCGCTCGGCATAGTGCGCAAAATGTCAATCAGCTTGCGTGCACCAACAGTAGTAGTGAAGCTACCAGTATCGCCATCCAATTCAGCCGTTGTGCGAATTTGAATTTCTAAATCACTCGTCGTGATTTGCAAAGACTTTCCTGTTTTCTTG
>RFTR01000056.1 GCA_009923345.1 Betaproteobacteria bacterium | reverse complement strand
TTGAAGCCTTTGATGCCGTCTTCTTTGATCAGTCGTTCTGCCTCGCGCGCGCCCATCTTGCCTTTGTGGGGGTCGATGCTGGCGAAGGCAATCATCATGTCGCTGTTGGCTTTGGCGGCGTCGGCGATTTCTTCATTAGGTATGCGACGGCGGCCAAGTTGCGATTCGCTGTCGACGGTGAACATGACCAAACCGATTTTCTTTTCTCGGTAATAGGCGACTGTCTCGTCAATCGTTGGGCGTCTGTCGGAGCCAAAGAACTTGTCTGCCGCGCGATCGTATTCCTCGCCATAGTTATCGAAAGGGTTACGGCAACTCACCTCGGCATGGGTGTGGATGTCGATGGCGATGAGGTTTTTGTAGTCCATGCTGGCTTTCCTGTGGCGTGGGTTTCGAGGGTAAATCCTGATTAATTAGTTATCAGACATAACCATAATGGAAATAATCGCCTAACGCAAGCCGACAAACCCCAAGGCGTTTTGAGGACCCAACGCACCCTTTGAGACTGACACTTTCTTTGCCACCGATAAAGACCTACTTACTCAGCACATGAAATCCAATCCCGACATTCACTTAGAGATGCAAGGCTGCGTCGCTGTTGTCCGACTGACGCGTCCGACCAAACGCAACGCTTTGAATGATGGACTGATCGCTTCGCTACGCCACATCTTCGAGAACCTCCCCAAAGAAACCCGCGCTGCGGTCGTTGCTGGAGATGGCGACCACTTTTGCGCTGGACTTGACCTGAGCGAACTCAAGGAGCGGGATGCAGGCGAAGGTCTCTACCACTCGCGCTCTTGGCACCTAGCGCTTGACCGCTTGCAGTCAGGCGATGTTCCCGTCATCGCCGCTTTGCACGGCGCGGTAGTGGGCGGCGGCTTAGAGCTGGCCAGCGCTTGTCATATTCGCGTGGCGGACGAGTCCACTTTTTACGCACTGCCAGAAGGCACGCGAGGTATTTTTGTGGGCGGCGGCGGCTCCGTGCGCATACCCCGTTTAATCGGCGTGGCGCGCATGACCGACATGATGCTCACAGGCCGTGTCTACAACGCACAAGACGGTGAACGTATTGGCATAGCGCAATATCTGGTTCCCGCAGGCACTGCTTTTGACAAAGCCATGGAAATCGCCCAACGTGTGGCGACCAACGCACCGCTGACCAATTACGCGCTGATGCACGCCCTGCCCCGCATTGCAGAGCAACCCGCTGACCAAGGTTTTTTCACCGAGGCCATGATGGCTGCCATTGCCCAGTCTGCCCCCGAAGCCAAGCAACGGGTACGCGACTTTTTGGAAGGCAAGGCCGCCAAAGTCGCCAAAACTTCTTAAAAATTAAAAGCTAAACCCATGAGCACTCCCAAATTCAGACCTTTGAAGTTTGGTGTGACCCGCGTCAACATGCGCGAGGGTGCTAACGGCGTGCGCTACATGTCGGCCGACCAAAAGTTGGAAGCCTATGCCACCCGCATGACCGACCGCTTGGTGCATTGGGCGAAAAACAAACCTGAATCCACCATGCTAGCCAAGCGCGTCAAAAACGCTGATGGCAGTCTGGGCGATTGGCGACACATCAGCTATGCCCAAGCCTGGCAAAGCGCGCGGGCTATTGCCCAAGCCTTGATAGATCGCGGCCTGAGCGCCGAACGTCCCGTGGTCATCCTGTCGGAAAACGATCTCGAACACGCCTTGCTTTCGCTAGGTTGTATGGTCGCTGGCGTGCCGTTTTGTCCAGCCTCTCCCGCTTACTCCACCATCAGCCAAGACTTTGAAAAGCTGCGCCACATCTTGACGACTTTGACACCGGGTTTGGTCTTCGCCGCAGATGCCAAGCGCTATGGCAAAGCGATTGAAGCGGCAGTCGGTAAAGACATAGAAGTTGTTCTTCACATTGGCGAGATAACTGGCCGCGCGACCACCACTTTTCAAAACCTGCTTACCTCATCTGCTACCCCCGCAGTGGATGCCGCGATGCAAGCGACAGGGCCTGACACCATCGCAAAATTCCTGTTCACTTCAGGCTCCACCAAATTACCCAAAGCGGTGATCAACACCCAACGTATGTGGTGCGCCAACCAACAGCAGATGGCGCAATCGATGCCGGTGCTGGCGCAAACACCTCCTGTCTTGGTCGACTGGTTGCCTTGGAATCACACATTTGGCGGTAACCATAACTTTGGCATGGTGCTCTACCACGGTGGCACGCTCTATATCGACGAAGGCAAGCCCACGCCTGCGCTGATGGGTGAGACTTTGCGCAATTTGCGCGAGATTGCGCCTACGGTGTACTTCAACGTGCCCACAGGTTTTGAAGCGATCGCCATCGCTATGAAAACCGACGACGCTTTGCGTAAAAACCTGCTCAGCCGCGTGCAAATGTTTTTCTATGCGGGCGCGGCCTTGGCGCAACCCATTTGGGACAGCTTGCACGAGAGCCAAGAACGCGAGATCGGCGAGCGCATCGTCATGGGCACAGGTTTAGGCATGACCGAGTCAGGCCCGTTTGCTATTTTCGTTACCAGCCCGTTTGTGAAAGCGGGCGATTTGGGCGTGCCTACTCCGGGCATGGAGCTCAAACTTGTTCCCAACAGCGACAAAATTGAAGTGCGCTACAAAGGACCCAATATCGCCCCTGGCTATTGGCGCGCACCACAAGAGACCGCAGAGGCTTTTGACGAAGAAGGCTTTTTTTGTACTGGTGATGCCGTGCAGTGGATCGACGCAAATGATGTCCACCAAGGCCTCAAATTTGACGGGCGCATTGCCGAGGATTTCAAACTGGCTACGGGCACTTTCGTGAGTGTCGGCCCTTTGCGCGGTAAGATCATTGCCGCCGGCGCGCCCTATGTGCAGGACGCTGTCATCACCGGCTTGAATATGCATGAAGTTGGCGCCATGATTTTCCCGACTGCCGCTGTGCGCGGTTTGAGTGGGCTTGGCGCTGAAGCAACCATGGCAGATGTTTTAACTAGCGCACCTGTGATGGCGCACTTTCAACATGTGCTCAATGGCCTAGCGCAAACTTCTACTGGCAGCGCCACACGCTTAGCGCGAATGGTGTTGCTCAGCGAGCCGCCATCTATCGACAAAGGCGAAGTGACCGATAAGGGCTCGATCAACCAACGTGCGGTGCTCAAACACCGAGACAGTTTGGTGCATGCTTTGCACGCAGGCACTGCGCCTTATATTTTTTCCCCTCAACCTCAAGTTAAACACCACTAGGAGACCATATGAAAAACAACCGCCGTCAATTTATCCAAGCCGCCTTGGCCCCCGCCGCGGCCAGCGCGCTCACCCCTTGGAGTGCATTCGCCCAAAGCGCTTTGCCCCTAGAAGTTGTCAAAATCGTCAACGGCTTTCCCGCTGGGGGCAGTGCGGATGTCACCAGCCGCCGTATCGGTGACAAGATGAGCGGCACCAGTTACACCAAATCTGCTGTAGTAGAAAACAAAACTGGCGCCGCTGGCCGTATTGCGGTGGATACCGTCAAAGCCGCGAACCCAGACGGTGCTACCTTGCTACTCACACCCTATTCCATGATGTCCATTTATCCGCACATCTATAGCAAGTTGAGCTATGACCCATTTAAAGACTTTGTACCTGTGGGCATGGCGTCGATGTTGTCGCACGGATTAGCAGTTGGGCCTATGGTTCCCGCGACAGTCAAAACTGTTAAAGACTATTTGGCATGGGCGAAGGCCAATCCCAACGATGCTAGCTACGGCTCACCAGCAGCAGGATCCACACCCCATTTCTTGGGCGCTTTGTTAGGATTGAATAACAACGTTGATCTCAAACATATTCCTTACCGCGGCTCTGTTCCTGGCATTGCCGACATGATCGGCGGGCAATTGGCTTCTATGTTCACCCCACACGGCGACTTCATAGCGAACCACAAAGCCGGCAAGATTCGCATCATCGCCACATCGGGTCGCACACGTTCTGCCTTCGTGCCAGAGGTGCCTACCTTCATCGAGCAAGGCTTCCCCGATTTGGTGGTTGAGGAATGGTTTGGCTTCTACGCGCCTGCCAAAACACCTGTGTCTGTTGTCACTGCTGCCAACGCCGCGATCAACTTAGCGCTCAAAGACAAGGGTGTGATCGAAGGCCTCGGTTTGTCGGGCATGGTGCCAGTTGGTGGTAGCCCTGAAGACATGGTCCGCGACATGAAAAAACAATTTGACGCGTGGGGTCCGATCGTCAAACGCATTGGATTTAGCGCTGAGTCTTAAATTGGATGCGGCGTTTTTGCAGAGTTTGCTCGGCTATAACGCCCGCCGAGCCTCGCTGGCCATCATCGAGCAATTTCATGTCGATATGGCCAGTTTTGATTTGCGACCTGTCGATTTTTCTGTTCTCTCGTTAATTAGGCATAACCCAGGCACTACCTCGCGCCAGTTGTGCCAAGCGCTCAACATCTTGCCGCCTAATATGGTGGTTTTTTTGAAGAACTTCGAAAAACGCCAATTGATCGACCGCGCGCCCCACCCAACCGATGGACGCGCCATGGGGCTGACCCTGACCGAAAGTGGTGAGGCGCTCATCCGAGAAGCGGAGAAAACAGCCATGGACTCTGGTCTCAAAGCCTCATCCGCCCTCACCGAGAGCGAGCGTCAAACTTTGGCGCGCTTGCTGCAGAAGATTTACCTGTGAGTACACTGACAACCTTTTTTGCCTGACTATCAAAAGGACGTCACATGAACACCACACCCTCCGGCTTGCAATTCACCGACTCCGTCGTAGGTGATGGCGACGAAGCTGCATCTGGCCAATTTGTCACTGTTCATTACACCGGCTGGCTCTATGAAGACGGCGAACAGGGTGCCAAGTTTGACTCCAGCCGCGACCGCAACGACCCTTTTGAGTTTTCGCTAGGCGCAGGCATGGTGATCAAGGGTTGGGACGAAGGTGTTCTAGGTATGAAGATTGGCGGACAACGCACGCTCATCATTCCTCCCGAACTCGGTTACGGTGCGCGCGGTGCGGGTGGCGTGATTCCCCCCAATGCCACTTTGAAGTTTGATGTCGAGTTGATCGCCGTCGAATAAGTTCTTTTGCATTACAAAAAAGGGGCTTCAGAGCCCCTTTTTGCTTCTCTTTGGTCGTTTTTTGGCTTTTCCCCTCTTGAACTTAAGGTTTTAGCCCTCAAATCCTAAGCAACCTTAGCAGTCCCCCAGATTACCTGTTTAAAGACTATGTCCGACCCACAATCTCATAACGATCCTTCGTACTCGCAAGGTCATGCCCAACCTAGCGACCCTGCCCACCCAACTGGCAGTTCCAATTCTGCGCACGCAGGTGCACAGCCAACAGGCACCCCACCGCCTGAGAGCTCTGAGCCTCTTGACCCCTTAGCAGCCGCTCAAGCTGAGGTTGCCATTCTTCAAGCCAAAGTCGCTGAATTGCAAGACCAATTTGTCCGTGGCCAGGCCGAGGTGCAAAACGCCCGCCGACGCGCGGATGAAGAAGTGTCCAAAGCCCGCAAGTTCGCACTCGAGTCCTTCGCCGACAGTCTGCTTCCTGTGCTCGACAGCTTAGAAGCTGGCCTTGCTATACAAAGCGCAACACCAGAGCAAATTCGCGAAGGTGCTGAAGCGACGCTGCGCCAACTCAAAAGCGCCATGGAGCGCAATAAGATCATCGCGATTGACCCTGCTACCGGTACCAAGTTTGACCCTGCCCAACACCAAGCTATCAGCGTCATGCCAGTGGAACAAGAACCCAACACCGTGGTGACGGTTTTGCAAAAAGGCTATTTGATCGCCGAGCGTGTTTTGCGCCCTGCACTTGTGACTGTTTCGGCTCCTAAATAAATGGACCGCCTCAATAACGCGCAATCGCTGACTTAAATCAGTAATTACCAGACGCAAAGACTTGAAATCGGAAAAGTTATCCACAACTATTCCTCATCTGAATTGTTAGAAATTACCGGAGAAAAAAATGGGAAAAATTATCGGCATTGACTTAGGCACCACCAACTCGTGTGTGGCCATCATGGAAGGCAACTCCACCAAAGTAATCGAGAACGCCGAAGGCGCGCGCACCACTCCTTCCATCATTGCTTACCAAGAAGACGGTGAGATTTTGGTCAGTGCATCGGCCAAACGCCAAGCCGTTACCAACCCACGTAATACCTTGTTCGCTGTCAAGCGCTTGATCGGTCGCAAATTCGCCGAAAAAGAAGTGCAAAAAGACATCGACCTGATGCCCTACACCATCGCCAAAGCCGACAACGGCGACGCATGGGTAGAAGTGCGCGGCAACAAATTAGCACCTCCACAAATCAGCGCTGAAATTCTGCGCAAGATGAAAAAGACAGCTGAAGACTACCTCGGCGAAGAAGTCACCGAAGCCGTCATTACCGTTCCCGCCTATTTCAACGATGCACAACGCCAAGCCACCAAAGATGCCGGGCGGATCGCTGGTTTGGATGTCAAGCGCATCATCAACGAACCCACCGCAGCTGCCTTGGCCTTTGGTTTGGACAAAACCGAAAAAGGCGATCGCAAAATTGCTGTGTATGACTTGGGTGGCGGTACGTTTGACGTATCGATCATTGAGATAGCAGACGTCGACGGCGAAAAACAATTCGAAGTGCTTTCCACCAACGGCGACACCTTCTTAGGAGGTGAAGACTTTGACCAACGCATCATTGACTTCATCATCGCGGAATTCAAGAAAGATTCTGGTGTTGATCTGTCGAAAGACGTTTTGGCCTTGCAACGCCTCAAAGAGTCTGCTGAAAAAGCCAAGATCGAACTCTCTTCATCGACTGGCACCGATATCAACTTGCCTTACATCACGGCTGATGCGTCAGGCCCTAAACACCTCAACATCAAACTCAACCGCGCCAAACTGGAGCAACTCGTTGAAGACTTGATCGAGCGCACGATTGCGCCTTGCCGCACCGCCATCAAAGATGCGGGCGTGTCAGTCGGTGATATCAACGACGTGATCATGGTCGGCGGTATGACCCGCATGCCAAAAGTGCAAGACAAAGTCAAAGAGTTCTTCGGTAAAGAGCCTCGCCGTGACGTCAATCCAGATGAAGCCGTCGCAGTCGGTGCTGCTATCCAAGGCCAAGTGCTCTCTGGAGACCGTTCTGACGTGTTGTTGTTGGACGTGACACCCTTGAGCTTAGGTATCGAAACCTTGGGCGGTGTGATGACCAAGATGATCACCAAGAACACCACCATCCCTACCAAGTTTGCACAAACCTTCTCCACTGCGGACGACAACCAACCTGCTGTGACCATCAAGGTTTACCAAGGTGAGCGTGAGTTGGCGTCTGGCAACAAGTCTTTGGGGGAATTCAACCTCGAAGGTATTCCACCAGCTCCACGTGGTACGCCACAAATTGAAGTGAGCTTTGACATAGACGCCAACGGCATCTTGCACGTCGGCGCCAAAGACAAAGCTACTGGCAAAGAAAACAAAATCACCATCAAGGCCAACTCTGGTTTGTCGGAAGAAGAAATCCAGCAAATGGTCAAAGACGCTGAACTCAATGCTGTCGAAGATAAGAAGAAGCTTGAAATCGTGCAATCCCGCAACCAAGCCGATGCCGCTGTGCACAGTGTGAAGAAGAGCTTGACCGAGCATGGTGACAAACTAGAGGCTGGCGAGAAAGAAAAAATCGAAGCAGCTGTCAAAGAAGTTGAAGACGCTTTGAAAGGCGAAGACAAAGCCGAGATCGATGCAAAAACCGAAGCATTGATGACCGTTTCTCAAAAGCTAGGTGAAAAGGTCTACGCCGATATGCAAGCCCAACAGGCTGCAGCTGGCAGCGCACCTGGAGCAGCGAACGAGAGCGCCAAACCTGCCGACGACAACGTCGTTGATGCAGAGGTCAAAGAAGTCAAAAAAGGTTAATTCTTTTTAGCTCCGTGCGCCGCGCTATGGCCTCACAAGGGCCGGCGCGGCGTTGGTACATATAAATCAGCAACACACCATGGCTACTAAACGCGACTTTTACGACATTTTGGGTGTCCCCAAAAATGCCAGCGACGACGAGATAAAAAAGGCTTATCGCAAACTGGCGATGAAGCACCACCCTGACCGCAACCAAGGCGATGCTGCCAAGGAGGCAGAAGTCAAGTTCAAAGAGTGCAAAGAAGCCTATGAGATGTTGTCCGACCCGCAAAAGCGAGCCGCTTATGACCAATATGGCCATGCTGGTGTAGATCCCAATATGCGCGGCGGTCCTGGCGGCGCAGAGTTTGCGGGTGGATTTGGTGAAGCGTTTGGCGATATCTTCGGGGACATCTTTGGCCAAGCACGTCGCGGTGCTGGCGGCCGTCAGGTCTACCGTGGCAATGACTTGAGCTACGCCATGGAGATCACGCTAGAAGAAGCCGCCAAAGGCAAAGACGCTGAAATTCGTATCCCCGGTTGGGACGAATGTGACCCCTGCCACGGCACGGGTGCCAAACCGGGAACATCTGCCAAAACTTGTACGACCTGTAACGGCAGTGGCCAAGTACAAATGCGCCAAGGCTTCTTTAGCGTGCAACAAACCTGTCCGCATTGCCGCGGCTCGGGCAAGATCATTCCAGACCCCTGCACCACTTGCCACGGTCAAGGCAAAGTCAAAAAACAAAAAACTCTGGAAGTCAAAATCCCAGCGGGTATTGATGACGGCATGCGTATTCGTAGCACGGGCAATGGTGAACCGGGAACCAACGGTGGCCCATCCGGTGACTTATTCATCGAAATCCGTTTGAAGAAGCACGACATCTTTGAGCGTGATGGCGACGACTTGCATTGCTCCGTGCCTATCAGTTTCACTACCGCTGCATTGGGTGGAGAAATTCGCGTGCCTACATTGGCTGGTGAAGCCGCTATTGATATTCCAGAAGGCACGCAAAACGACAAGCAGTTTCGTTTACGCGGTAAAGGCATGAAAGGTTTGCGTTCTAGTTTTCCCGGAGACTTGTATTGCCATATCTCGGTAGAGACACCCGTCAAACTCTCAGAGCACCAACGCAAATTACTCAAAGAACTCGACGAGTCGCTTAAAAAAGGTGGGGCTAAACACTCACCAGCCGAAGGCGGATGGGCTGATAAGTTGAAGCGGTTCTTTAATTAAGGTCGGGCCGATTAAATTCGGCCTCCTTGTAAAAGTACTTGTTGCTAGTTCCAACTAAGGAATAAGCGTTAAGAATAAAAAGGCTGCAAACAATACAAGGTGGACTGCGCCTTGCATGACGTTGGTTTTTCCTGAGCCCAATGTAATGGTTCCGACAAGAAATGTGAGTCCTAGCAAGACAACGTCTTTTGCGTCTAATCCGAGCATCAAATCAAAATCGAACAAAACAGAGAAAAGAATTACCAAGGGAATAGTTAAACCGATACTTGCAAGTGCAGACCCAATGGCTAAATTCATACTTGTTTGCAAACGGTCTGCCATGGCGGCTCGCAGCGCGGCCCACAGGAAGTAGCACGATCAGCGCGATCACAATGCCGACCACTGCATCTGGCGCTTCGTAGACTGTGACCAACGATTTGATAGTGGGTGAAAGTAATTTAGCAAAACCTACTACGCATACCAGCGATATGGTCATCAAAACAAAACTGATCCAAGCCTGCGAAGAAGTAGGTGGCGTCGCGTGCACAGATTCGTCTTGCACATTAGTTGCAGGAAGAAAATAGTCTCTGTGTCGAATAGTCTGTATGAACACGAAAACCAACCACAAAGCCAGCGATGACAGTGCGACAAATTCAAGTTGTGAGTCGGTGTAAGTCCCCTCCGAAGAACTAATGGTGTAGAGCGGCAACACCAACACAAGTACTGACAAAGTCACCAAAGCCGCAAACCCAGAACCCGTACCCTCGATTCGAAAGAGTTGCTCTTTGTGGTGTAAACCACCAATTAACAGAGATAAGCCTACTACGCCGTTACAGATAATCATGACAGCTGCATAAATAGTGTCTCTGGGTAATGCCGCATTCTTACCACCATCAGTAAACATAATGGACAAGATCATGGCTGTTTCAATCACAGTAACAGCCAAAGCCAGAACCA
>RFTR01000055.1 GCA_009923345.1 Betaproteobacteria bacterium | reverse complement strand
AAAAAAAAAAAAAAAAAAAAGCAATACAGCGCGGCTGATGCCACCCAATGTGTCGAAATAGGTATCGATGCTGGTGACACCAAGTTCTACGGAATCTACGTTTTGGTAGGTGAGGCTGACATTGGCTAATGCGCTTTGTAGCAATGCGTTGTTGCGAATAGGATGTCCTTCCCGGCCGTAGGCAAATCCTTTGCGATTGGTAAATGCATTGCCTAATTCATCTTCTTCTTCCCAGCAGCTGCTGTCGACCAAATGGTTGACGTTCGCTCCGTAAGCGCCTTCTGCATTGCCGAACACACGCAACGAAGCGGTTTCCATGTCGCACCCTTGCGCCTGCATGAAAGCCAAGCTGTGTTTACGAATGAAGTTTTGGTCTTCGGGTTCTTCTGCGCTGGCAGCTAAGAAAGAAGCTTCAGCCAAGAGTTTGATTTGCATAGGCATCAGATCGCGGAAGATGCCTGAGAGTGTGATCACCACATCAATGCGTGGACGTCCGAGTTCGTTCAACGGCACTAAAGCCGCACCTGCTAAGCGGCCGTAACTGTCAAAGCGGGGGAGTGCGCCCATCAGTGCTAAGGCCTGAGCCAAGGGGCCGCCTTCTGACTTCAAGTTGTCGGACCCCCAGAGCACCATGGCTACGCTCTCGGGCAAACCTTGGCCATCGGCTGCATAGCGGGCCAGTAATTTGTCAGCTTGGCGCTTGGCGTCTTTGACCGCAAAAGCGCTTGGTAGACGGAATGGATCTAGGCCATGCAAATTGCGACCCGTTGGAAGCACTTCTGGGTTGCGCAGTAAATCGCCGCCAGGTGCTGGTTCGATGTAACGTCCATCCAAAGCACGCAAAATGCCAGCAAGCTCATGGTCTTGGCTCAAAATATGGTTGGTCTCAACCAATTGTTTTATTTGCAAGATGTGCGCATCTGAAAAACCTTGGGTGTAGGCCTGCAGTTCGAATTCCTTGTCGCCATCTACCAACTTGCCGATCAATTCAGGGGCATCAATGCCCATCGCTTGTGCCATGGCTTTGAGTGTGGAGAGACGCTCATCGCGGCTTGGCAAGCGGCCAATCACATGCAAGCCTTCGGGTATCAAGGCGTATTCCAATTCAAGCAGTTGGGCTTGCAGTGCATCGACCCAAGGTATGGATGCTAGGTCTGCACTATGTTGTGCTACAAAATTATCGAGACTTGGTACTTGCAGGTCTAGTGCCAGTGCTTGTTCGTGGATCATTTGCAAAAGCGACACGCGATCCGTTTGATCGCTTTCATCGGCACCGCGCCAACGTTCTAGTGACTGCTTGAGTTCTATCAAACCTTTGTAGAGACCCGCCTCGGTGATGGTGGGTGTGAGGTAGCTGATCAAAGTAGCCGCGGCGCGGCGCTTGGCCAATGCACCCTCAGATGGATTGTTCGCAGCATAGAGATACACATTAGGCAGGTCGTCGATCAAACGCTCAGGCCAGCACTTTCCAGACAAACCCGTTTGCTTACCTGGCATGAATTCCAAAGCGCCGTGTGTTCCAAAATGCAAGACAGCATCTGCTTTGTATTCTTCGCGCAGGTAGCGGTAAAAAGCGCTGAAGGCGTGGGTGGGTGCAAAGCCTTTTTCAAACAACAGGCGCATCGGATCGCCTTCATATCCAAACGCTGGCTGTAACGCAATCAAGATATCACCCATCTGCGCGCCCATCACAAACAAACTTTTACCATCGGTGAGATGCTTGCCTGGAGCCGCACCCCATTGCGCTTCTATTTCACCCAACCAAGTTTCTTGTTGAATATGTTGTGCAACTGGAATTTGGTGCACCACATTAGCTTGGGTGCCAAACTGCGCGGCATTACCAACCAGTAAGCGATCGCGCAAGCTATCGACAGACTCAGGAAGCTCCACTCGGTAGCCTTCTGCGGCTAAGGTGTGCAGTGTGTTGTACAAAGATTCAAAGACGGAAAGGTAAGCCGCAGTTCCCACGCTACCTGCGTTTGGTGGAAAGTTGAACAATACGATGGCAAGCTTGCGTTCTTCGCGTTTTCTACCGCGCAGTTGCACCAATTTATGCACGCGAGACGCCAACATCTCGGTGCGTTCAGCACAGGTGAACATGTTTTGTGCTTTGTGCGCTTTGGTGAAAGTGCACTGGCGATCGCAACCATTGCAAGTGGTGCCCTCGGCGCCTGGCCTGCCGCCGTAAACCATGGGGACGGTTGAACCATCTAATTCAGGAATGGCGACCATGATGGTGCTCTCTACTGGCAACAAGCCGCGGTCCGAGTCGCCCCATTGGTCAAGGGACTGAAATTCCACAGGGTGCGCAGCAATGTAGGGAACATCCAGTTCTTTCAGCGCTACTTGTGCGGCTTTGGCATCGTTGTAAGCGGGGCCACCCACCAACGAAAAACCGGTCAATGAAACCAAGGCCTCAATCTGTGGCGTGCCGTCTTTTTTGAAATACTGGTCAATTGCATGACGTGCATCTAATCCGCTAGAAAAGGCGGGAATCACGCGTAAGCCTTTGGCTTCAATGGCTTCAATGACTGCGTCATAGTGGTCAGTATTGCCAGCGAGCAGATAAGAACGCAACAACAGCATACCCACAGCGGGTTGTTTGGAATTTTTTGTATAAGGAAGATCAGCCAATTGGTCTGATAAACGTGTATTCATACGTGGGTGGTAGATGCCCACCTCAGGGTATTCAACTGGCGCTTCTAACTTCACGCGGTGTGCGGAATGGGTTTCTTCAATCCGCGCATAGCGTTGTACCAACATGATGACCATGTTCAAAATATTGGCCTCGGACCCAGCAAGCCAATATTGCATGACCAAGAAAAAGATACGAATGTCTTGGGCCGAACCAGGAATAAAACGCAACAACTTCGGAAGGCGGCGCAACATAGCCATTTGTTTGGCGCCAGCAGATACGGGCTTGTCTTTGCCTTGGGCATCTTTGGCCGAGGGACGTAATTTTTTGAGCAATCCGATCAAGCCACCGGCTTGGGTATTGGCAACATATTTACCCATACGCGACAAATGCATCACTTGTGGCGCAGACATGATGCACACCATGGCGTCGCAATGGAACCTTCTTTGTTCTAGCGCATCGAGGATGGGTAAGAAGTGGTCTTCCATGAACAACATGGTGACGATCACGATATTTGCTTGGCCAATGTCCTCGCGGCATTTTTCTAAAGCGGATGGGTTGTTGCGCCAGTCACTGGCGGCATGCATCTTGAAACGCAGGCCTGCAGACGCCATCAGCTTTTGTGAGACTTGCTCAAACGCACCAGACAAATGGTTGTCCATGGTGACAAGCACCACCTTGGTGTTGCTGTCTAAGGTGCGTTCAACGGCTGAAGTGAGCTTTGGCATCGTAAAGCGTCTCCACAGTGATGGTTGACACACCTTTTTCAGTGGCGAACTGTTCGGTATTGCGCTTAGCTTTACCCCGAACAAAAAATGGGATCTTTTGTAATTCTTTGGCTGCTTCTTGTGTCCACTGGGCTTCGTTCGATGAAGTGGCTATCGCGGGCATCACGATTTGTTCTGCAGAGTCTTGGTGTGAGCCGTTGTCTGATTTAGCTTGATTGCGTGTCGATCCAAGATGTGAAGGTGCTGCTTCGTCATTGAATTCAAAGTCATCACGGAACATGCCCAGCAAGTGCTCTTCTAGCCCCATCATCAAGGGATGAACCCAACTGTCAAAGAGCACATTGGCGCCTTCAAATCCCATCTGCGGTGAATACCGTGCGGGAAAATCTTGTACATGCACCGGTGCAGAAATCACGGCACAAGGAATGCCGTGGCGCTTGGCAATATGGCGTTCCATTTGTGTGCCAAGAATCAATTCGGGATGTAATTCAGCCACTTGTTTTTCAACCGCCAAATAGTCATCCGTGATCAGCGCTTCCACACCGTAGAGCTTGGCAGCTTCGCGTACTTCTCTGGCAAATTCCCGGCTGTAAGTGCCAAGGCCTACAACTTGAAAGCCCATCTCTTGAGAGGCAAATCGCGCGGCAGCCACGACGTGCGTGGCATCGCCAAACAGGTAGACACGCTTTCCAGTGAGGTAAGTGGAATCTACGGAGCGCGAATACCACACCGAGTGTGATTCGTTTTCAATGTGCAGCGGTACGGTGATGCCAGTCAGTGCGGCTACTTCTTTGGCAAAGTCTCGCGTAGCACCAACTCCAATAGGCACTGTCTTGGTAAAGGGTTGATCAAACGTACGCTCTAGCCACAGGGCGGTGGTGTTGGCTACTTCTGGATACAACACCACATTGAACGTGGCGCGTGGAATTTCTCTCAGGTCAGCGACTGTTGCGTCTAAGGGAGCGACGACGCGTACATCGATGCCTAATTTCTCTAATAAACCCGTGATCTCTTTGACATCGTCACGGTGTCTAAAGCCCAATGCCGTGGGGCCCAAAATATTGCAGCTGGGTTTTTGTTCATTACGCAAAAAACCCTCTGGCGGAGCTTCCGCCACACGACGCACCAATTGGTAGAAGGTCTCCGCTGCGCCCCAGTTTTCTTTGCGTTGGTATGCGGGGAGTTCAAGTGGAACCACTGGGATAGGCAATTGCAATGCAAGTGCTAAACCACCAGGGTCGTCTTGAATCAACTCAGCGGTGCAAGAAGAACCCACCAATATGGCTTCTGGCGAAAAACGCTCGTTGGCTTTTGCAACGGCATCTTTAAAGAGTTGGGCGGTATCGCCACCTAAGTCGCGTGCCTGGAAGGTGGTGTATGTCACTGGTGGACGACGTGCGCGTCGCTCGATCATGGTGAACAAAAGGTCTGCGTAGGTATCGCCTTGTGGTGCATGCAACACATAGTGCACATCCAACATCGCGGTGGCGATTCGCATCGCGCCGATATGCGGCGGTCCCTCGTATGTCCAGAGCGTGAGTTGCATGGTGTTCCTAAGCGACCAGTTTGAGTCGACGGATTAAGGGGCGGCTAAACAGTCCAGCTAAATCGCCAGCCTGCTCAAATCCTTGGATGGGTGTGAACACCAATTCGATCGCCCATTTGGTGGTGAAGCCTTCAGCTTCTAATGGGTTGGCGAGTCCGAGACCACACACCACCAAATCGGGTGCTTCAGCGCGGCAACGGTCGAGTTGTTCGTCTACGTCTTGGCCTTCGACAATGCGTGTCGATGCTGGTAGTTGTTGTAATTCAGCTTCTAAATGGCGACGGTGTAGATAAGGTGTACCTACTTCGGATAACTGCATACCTAATTCGGTATACAGAAAACGGGCGAGTGGTATTTCTAACTGCGAATCAGGGAAGAAAAATATTTTCTTACCGTTCAATTCGACACGGTGTTTGGCGATGGCATGCAGGGCGCGTTTTTTAGGCGCTTCGATGGTGGCTGCAAACGTGTTGTCAGATACGCCAAAAGATTTGGCAGCTTGCTCCAACCAGGCGGTGGTTCCCATCGCGCCGAGAGGGAATGGAGCAGGGAGGTGTTTGGCGCCTAAGGCCTCTAGTTCACGTGCTGTGTCAGCTAAAAAAGGCTGGGCTAGTAAAAACTCGGTGCCAGGTCCCACGCTTGGCATTTCGGTGCTACGACGTGGCGGGAAAAAATCGACATCGATGATTCCCATTTTGTTGAATAAATTTTGAAACTGGTCTTCGACAACATCTGCCAAGGTGCCGACCACCAACAGTTTTTTGCCTTCGCTCTTTTTCGCAGGCAAGGTGGGAACGATGGCGGCTAGGCAAGCATCTTCACCTTGGGTGAATGTTGTCTCAATGCCGCTACCTGAGTAATTCAATACATTGACGCTTGAACCGTACTGTGTATTGAGACGATATGCGGCGCGGGAGAGATCAAGCTTGATGACTTCAGAAGGGCAAGAACCCACCAAAAAAAGCATCTTGATGTCAGGGCGGCGCTCTAGGAGTTCGGCGACGACTCGGTCTAACTCTTCATTGGCATCTGCAAGGCCAGCGAGGTCGCGCTCGTCAATGATGGCCGTACCAAAACGGGGTTCGGCAAAAATCATCACGCCAGCTGCGGACTGGATCAAATGCGCGCAGGTACGTGAACCCACGACCAAGAAGAAAGCATCTTGGATCTTGCGGTGCAACCAAATGATGCCTGTCAAGCCGCAAAACACTTCGCGCTGGCCACGCTCTTGCACAACTTCGGGCGCATCGCAACCCGCACTGCTGACTTGCCGAATAGGAATGACTGGACTCATGCGGAACCCCCAGTTTGTAAGCTGGGGTTGAGTTGCATCAACTCCGATTGCAATCTTGCAGCGCGCAGTTTCCAAATGAATTGGGCGGCGTTGATGCAGTAGGTGAAATACGCCGCCAAGGCCAGCCAAAGCTGCTCTGTAGAGGTGAGATAACCGGTAGCCCAAGCCCACAAATACAAAGTGTGGAGCGCCAAGACCAACATGCTGAAAACGTCTTCCCAAAAAAAAGCTTCAGCGAAAAGGTATTTGTCGAAGACCACCTTTTCCCAAATACAGCCTGTGATCATGATGGTGTAGAGCGCGAACGTTTTGACTACGACAGACCACAGTGCGGTTGTCTCGCCCTCACCGGTCATCAAGCACCGCAAAACCAAACCTAGGCTCACCAAGAAAATAATGAATTGCACCGGGGCCAAAACGCCCTGCACGAGCGTCCAGATGGAAGCATCACGCCGAATCTTTTGTTCTGGTGTGTAGAGCATGTACTGCTTGTTGTCAGACATTAGTGGGATTGCTTTTTGTGCATGCACCCACTTTAGGGGGCTTCTTTGAATGTGTCAACACAAGTTGACGTATTTTTTTGTTTACAAATTAGGGGTTTTCCATAAGCGTCTAAATAGAAATACAGATAAAACTACTCTATCTACTATTAATGGACCGTCAGTGTGGAGGGCGTTCAGTGCTTTACGGCAACCCAGCAATCAATTTAGAACGCACGTCGTCAGCGCATGATGTAGGACGCTTTTTGGTCAAGTCGATGTATTCGTCGGTCAAAAACCCTGTTGTGCATGCTGGGAAACTACAGCCAGGCCACTTGCAAGCGCTGGTCCATGCCAGCATGCTCGGCCAATCCCAAACATCTCTCGTGGTCCACCAGTGGATGGCTTCTGGGGTCGATATTGAGGACGTGTATCTAGAGGGCATTACCCCAGTTGCGCGGCTTCTGGGCCAATGGTGGTGTGACGATGTGATCGACTTTGCTACTGCAACCCTGGCTTTCACGCGTCTTCGGCAGCTTTTGTTCGAACTAAGCCCCTTATTTTTGATGGACGCTTGCGACCATGCGCGTGGCTTAACCTGCTTCATGGTGGGTGAGTTTCAGGCGCAGCACACCATGGGTATGTTTATGTTGTCTGAGTTTTTTAGACGCAATGGCTGGCAAGTTCGTGCTGACGAATGCGAGACGGGCGACGATTTGCTCAGGACAATGTCATCCGATTGGTTCGATTTGATGGCTATTTCTCTCAGCTGTGAGCGCCAAGTCGCAACCATGCGTCGTTTGATTCCATTGATTCGCAAAGCCTCTCCCAATCCTCAGCTGAAAATCATCGCTGGTGGGGCTCTGCTGGACGTTTGTCCTGAAATAGTGACTGGTCTTGGGGTCGAACTCATCACGCAAGACGCCCGTGCGGCGCAAAAATCAGCCCTGGAATTAGTGTCCACTCGGCCATACATACGTAAATCTGATTTGACTCTGAGCAATGTCAACTAATTTATGAATTTACAGTTCAAATGTTCTTACATCAGTAGAATGGTCATCTTCAATATGCATACCTTTGGATAACTCAAGCTTATATGAAGATTCCGAGTTTTAGTGCTGAAAAACTCGCCCAATTAATCGGGGTGGCTTCAGATATTGCCCTTTTGGTGGATAAGGATGGGGCTGTGGTCGATGTGTCGGTTCGCAAAAACGAACTGGCCTCTATGGCGTGTCAAAACTGGGTTGGTAAACCTTGGGTGGAGACTGTGACCACCGAGAGCATTCCCAAAGTGAAAGATTTGCTGACCCAGTCCTCGGACGCCACGGAATTGCGTTGGCGGCATATCAACCATCCTTCCACACAAGGCGAGGATGTACCTATCCAATACGTGTCGCTGGCTTTTGCTGCGGAAGGGCGAACTTTATTGCTCGGACGTGACTTAGGCGCGATAGCTGTATTGCAACGTCGCTTGGTTGAAACCCAGCAGTCGATGGAGCGTGACTACCTCCGTCTTCGCCACATCGAGGCGCGCTACCGCATACTGTTTGATACCTCTAGCGACCCTGTCATGGTGGTGGATGCGGTTTCGCAAAAAGTCACTGAGGCCAACGTGGCTGCTTTGGGCTTGTTAAAAGACCATTCCAAGCGTCTTGTAGGCAGAGACTTGCTTGATTGTTTTGATTCGCAAAACCAAGACGAAGTGCAATCGCTTTTGCGCATGGCCCACGCGACTGGCCGAATCGAGGTGTGCCGCGTGAAGTTGGTCGGGTCTGAACAGGATGTCACCCTCACAGTGACGGTATTTCGACAAGAGGGCGGCGCCCAATTCTTGGTGCGATTCCTGCAGGCTGACCTCACCGGCGCGAGCCCATTAGACACAGACCAAGGGCTTTTTGCAGAAGCCATGCAACGCTCGCCAGACGGCTTTGTGTTGACAGACAAAAACGGACAAATTCGCTCTGTCAATACCGAGTTCATGTCTATGGTGGGTGCAACTGCCCAATCCCAAATTCAAGGCCAAACGCTGGACCAATGGTTGGTGCGTGGAGGTGTTGATTGGGGCGTGCTCAGCACCAATTTACGCCAACAATCCAGCGTTAAAGCCTTTGCTACCGATATCAGCAATATGTCTGGGCTCAACCTAGCAGTCGAAATCTCAGCCGTCGCCATCGCGGACAAAAGCCAAATGTTTGCCTTCTTTATCCGCGACATGACTAGAAGGCGTCAACAAGAAACGCCAGCATCCAGTGGCATGGCGGGTTCAGTTGCCGAATTGGCCCATTTGGTCGGACGTATGCCGATGAAAGACATCGTGAACGAAACGACCGAGATGATCGAGCGCATGTGTATCCAGTCTGCCTTAGAACTTACGCACAACAACCGCGCTTCTGCGGCTGAAATGTTGGGCCTATCGCGCCAAAGCTTGTACGTCAAATTACGCCGTTTTGGCATCATTGACGAGACGGAAGCCGAATAAAAGTGTAAACCCTAGTTGACATTTTGTGTTGTATTGCAAAAATGTCGTAATGGATCGCCCAGAACTCTCTACAGTCGCTGAGCTTTTAAAGCCCATCACTTGGTTTCCCCCTATGTGGGCGTTCGCCTGTGGGGTCGTTTCTTCTAGCCAACCGTTATCTGACAACTGGGGTTTGATTCTTTGGGGCGTTTTACTGGCAGGCCCTTTGGTCTGCGCCACAAGCCAAGCCGTTAATGATTGGTTTGATCGACATGTTGACGCCATTAACGAACCCCATCGCCCTATTCCTTCAGGACGTATGCCCGGTAAATGGGGCTTGTATATCGCCGTGATTTGGACGGGCCTGTCACTTGTATGGGCTTGGCAGCTCGGGCCATGGGGCTTTGCAGCCAGCGGCTTGGGTTTGTTATTGGCGTGGGCCTATAGCGCGCCACCAATTCGTTTGAAGGCCAATGGTTGGTGGGGCAATTCTGCGTGCGCGCTCAGCTATGAAGGGCTGGCTTGGGTCACTGGCGCTGCTGTCATGTTAGGCGGTGCGATGCCCTCCGAGGCCACGATCATTTTGGCTTTGTTGTTTAGCTTAGGTGCCCACGGAATCATGACCTTGAACGATTTCAAAGCCGTAGAAGGTGACGCACAGATGGGTGTGCGCTCTTTGCCTGTGCAGATGGGTGTGACCAAAGCGGCTTGGACAGCGTGTGCTTTCATGTTGGGTTCGCAGTGGGTGGTAGTGGCTTTGCTGATGCAATGGGGGTCTTCCAATGCGGCATTTGCTGTGTTGATGTTGAGCTTTGCGCAGTTGCCACTCATGCTCAAGTTTGTGCAACAACCGATTGAGAGAGCCTTGAGCGTAAGTGCGTTTGGCGTACCTTTATTTGTGAGCGGCATGATGG
>RFTR01000054.1 GCA_009923345.1 Betaproteobacteria bacterium | reverse complement strand
ATCCGAAGCTGTGCGACGCACAACTCATGGCAGTTTCAGAGTGAAATCAGCTTTTGAGGGCGATGTCCGAGGCGATCTTTTCACAGAAGGCTTGTAGGGGCATCACACCAAGGTCTTGGTTACCTCGGGCGCGCACTGCAACGGCGCCGGCTGCCTTCTCTTTGTCGCCTACAACCAAGATATAGGGCAGCTTCTGCATTGAATGCTCGCGTATTTTATAGGTAATTTTCTCATTCCGGAGGTCCAAAGCGACCCTAAGCCCTTGATTTTTCAGCATTTTCACAACTTCTTGGGCGAAATCGGCCTGTGCGTCGGTGATATTGAGCACCGCGACCTGCACCGGCGCCAGCCAAGTCGGCAAGGCACCAGCGTGCTGCTCGACCAAAATTCCGATAAAACGCTCCAAACTACCCACAATCGCGCGGTGCAGCATGATGGGGCGATGGCGGGCACCGTCTTCGCCCACGTATTCGGCGTCTAGGCGCTCGGGCATGTTCGGATCCACCTGGATCGTGCCGCATTGCCATTCGCGCCCAATCGCGTCTTTCAAGGTGTATTCGATCTTGGGACCGTAGAAAGCGCCCTCGCCTGGCAGGTATTCAAATTCGCAACCCGAAGCGCGCAAACCGTCGGCCAAAGCGGCTTCGGCGCGGTCCCAGCTTTCGTCGCTACCAATCCGCTTTTCTGGACGGGTCGACAGGCGGTACAAAATTTCCGTGAAACCGAAGTCGCGATAGACCTTTTGCAACAAAGTGGTGAAAGCAAGCACTTCCGACTGGATTTGGTCTTCGGTACAAAAAATGTGGCCGTCGTCTTGCGTGAAAGCGCGCACCCGCATGATGCCGTGCAAACTTCCCGAAGGTTCGTTGCGGTGGCACTGGCCAAATTCGCCAAAACGCAGTGGCAAATCGCGGTAGCTCTTGATACCTTGGTTGAAGATGATGATGTGGCCGGGGCAGTTCATCGGCTTCAAAGCGAAGTCGCGCTTCTCGCTCTCGGTCACGAACATGTTTTCGCGGTACTTGTCCCAGTGGCCGGTTTTCTCCCAGAGGCCTTGGTCCAAGATTTGAGGCCCTTTGACCTCTTGGTAGCCGTTGTCACGGTAGACGCGGCGCATGTATTGCTCCACCTCTTGCCAAACGGTCCAGCCCTTGGGATGCCAGAAAACCGTGCCGGGCGAATGCTCGTCAATGTGGAACAAATCGAGTTCGCGACCGAGTTTGCGGTGGTCGCGCTTTTCGGCCTCTTCTAAACGCGTGATGTATTGCTGTAAATCGTCTTTGCTGGCCCAAGCGGTGCCATAAATGCGTTGCAACATTTCGTTGCGGTGGTCGCCGCGCCAATAAGCGCCAGCTACCTTCATCAGTTTGAAATGCTTGAGCTTGCCGGTGCTCGGCACGTGGGGGCCACGGCAGAGGTCTTCGAAACTGCCTTCGCGGTACAAACTGACGTCTTCATTAGCAGGAATGCTGGCAATGATCTCGGCCTTGTAGTGCTCACCCATGCTTTTGAAATGCGCGACCGCGTCATCACGCGGCAACACGCGGCGCACCACGGGCTCGTCTTTGTTGGCGAGTTCGGTCATGCGCTTTTCGATGGCTATCAAGTCTTCAGGGGTGAAACTGCGGCTGAAAGAAAAGTCATAGAAAAAGCCGTTTTCGATCACAGGGCCGATCGTGACTTGTGCCTCAGGGAAAAGCTCTTTGACGGCATAGGCCAGCAAATGCGCCGTGGAATGGCGAATCACTTCCAGTCCATCGGCATCTTTTCCGGTGACGATGGCCAGTTGGGCGTTGTGATCGATCGTGAAACTGGTGTCCACCACCTTGCCATCTACCTTGCCAGCCAAAGCAGCTTTGGCCAAACCGGCGCCAATCGACATGGCTACCTCGGATACTGTGACCGGGCCTGGAAATTCACGTTGCGAACCGTCGGGAAGTGTGATCTGAACCATGTGCCTGAATGAAAAAAGCGCGGCTAGGGCCGCGCTCGGTTAATGTTTGGAGACGCTGTTCGTCCATTTTACGCGCCTCGGGGTTGTGGGTTTGCTAGCTTTGCTTACTTTTGTAGTTGGTACTGAGTTCACTACTTTGGCGGAGGGGGATGGGCTTGGGCATCTGTTTACGCTCATGTCCCCCGATTCAGGCTACGCCTGAATCTCCTCCTTTACTTCGCTACAACAGATACCCAACCCCATCCCTTGTCGCATTAAGGGGTGTTTGCTCCCCTTTGGCTTCGCGAACCAAGAATGCACGGCTCGCGCAAGATTCTTAGAGAGAGAGCTTTTTTAAGACTACTTACTCGCAGCTAAATTTTTCCTAACACCGAAAGGCCCATACGGCTTGGGTGCCTTGTGTAGCGAAGTAAAGGAGGAGAGAGGCGCTGAAAGCGCCTCTCGGGGGACATGAGCGTAACAAGGTGCCCAAGTCGTATGGGCCGTGCGACGCAAAGAAGTTAGTGGAACTGCTCTTCCTCAGTAGACCCCGACAAAGCCTTAACCGATGAAGACCCACCTTGAATCACAGTAGTCACATCATCAAAGTACCCAGCCCCCACCTCTTGCTGGTGCGACACAAAGGTATAGCCTTTTTCGCGAGCAGCAAATTCGGGCTCTTGCACCATGTTGACGTAGTGCTTCATACCTTCGCCATTGGCGTATGCATGTGCGAATTGGAAGGTGTTGTACCAGTTGATGTGGATACCCGCCAAAGTGATGAACTGGTACTTGTAGCCCAATGCTGACAATTCATCTTGGAACGAAGCGATTTGTTTGTCGTTCAAGTTTTTCTTCCAGTTGAAAGAAGGCGAGCAGTTGTAGGACAGCAATTTGCCTGGGCTTGATGCGTGCACTGCTTGCGCAAACTCGCGGGCAAAGCCGATGTCTGGTACACCGGTTTCACACCACACCAAATCGGCATAAGGTGCGTAGGCAACGCCGCGGCTGATGGCTTGCTCTAAACCGTTTTTCACGCGGTAGAAGCCCTCTTGGGTGCGTTCACCTGTGAGGAATGGTTTGTCGTTAGCATCATGGTCACTGGTGACCAAATTGGCCGCTTCAGCGTCGGTGCGGGCCAACACGATGGTGGGCACGCCCATTACGTCAGCGGCAAAACGCGCAGCGATGAGTTTTTCGCAGGCTTCATGCGTCGGCACCAATACTTTGCCGCCCATGTGGCCGCATTTCTTCACAGCCGCCAATTGGTCTTCGAAGTGCACGCCAGCAGCACCTGAGGAGATCATGTTTTTCATTAACTCAAATGCATTGAGAACGCCGCCAAAGCCTGCTTCTGCGTCTGCGACGATGGGCAAGAAAAAGTCAATGAATTCTTTGCTACCTGGCTCGATACCACGGCCCCATTGGATTTCATCCGCGCGCTTAAAGGTATTGTTGATGCGGCGCACCATGGTGGGCACCGAGTCATATGCGTAGAGTGATTGGTCTGGGTACATGGTCTCCGAGGTATTGCCGTCTGCAGCAACTTGCCAGCCCGACAGATACACAGCCTCTAAACCCGCTTTGGCTTGCTGCATAGCTTGTCCTGCCGAGATAGCGCCAAAGGAATTGACATAGCCCTTTTTAGCTTCACCGTTAATCAAACGCCAGAGCTTTTCTGAGCCGCGCTTGGCCAGAGAGTGTTCGATCTGTACGCTGCCACGCAAGCGCACTACATCAGCAGCGCTGTAACCACGTTTGACACCTTTCCAACGGGGGTTGGTGGCCCAGTCTTTCTCTAAGGCAGCAATTTGCTGGGTGCGGCTAAGTTGTTCGTTAAGGGATTGGGGCATTTTTCACTCCTAAAGGTTAAAAAGAAACTGATGTCAGCGCTCTTGGTGGGTAGCAGCATGGGAATCAGTTTATGTCTTATAGAAGAGTTAAATTCAATCATATGTCTTATATAAGAATTTTATTTTTCTTATATTTTTCAATAACTTATTTTGTTTTTTTTGAATTATGAATTTAATTTATCACTATATGATAAATTTTTACCAGGCCAGTATTTTAAAATTTCGTAATTCGAAATATATTTATTGCATTATGAAATAACTAAATAATCTATTAACGAACATCATGCCAATTGCAGCAAATTCATACCTCGAAAAAACTTGTACTCTCGAGTGAAAAATATGCTTTTTCCCTTGGAAACGGCAATTTTCTCCAGTAGCATCAAGCCCGCTCGGAAGATTCGTCTTAGACCGAGTTACGAAAATCTCTTCTATAAGGAAATCAAAAATGGCAACTGCAAAAAAAGCACCGGCTAAAAAAGCCGCTCCTGCTAAAAAACCTGCTGCAAAAAAAGCAGCTCCAGCTAAAAAAGTCGTAGCGAAAAAAGCCCCCGCTAAAAAGGCTCCTGCCAAAAAGCGCACGCCTAACGCTGCGTTCATGAAAGCCATGACCCCTAGCGCCGCATTGGCTGCTGTCATCGGTGCCACACCTGTACCTCGTACAGAAGTGGTCAGCAAGTTGTGGATCTACATCAAGAAGCACGGCCTGCAAGACTCTGTAAACAAGCGCAACATCAACGCTGACGAGAAACTCAAAGCCGTTTTCGGCAAAAAACAAGTCACCATGTTCGAATTGGCTGGCTTGATTGGCAAGCACCTGAGCTAAGCACTTTGCCTTCCAATGACAAAGGGCTGCCTTGGCAGCCCTTTTCTTCTTTTGCTATTTGGATTTATTTGGATTTAGCCAGCCTCGCAACAGCCGCCTCACGAATCGTCGTCAGTGTGGCGCGGGTCGTGATCACATCCTCGTCAATCATCACCTCAATCAAAGTGCCCTCTTTGCGATCTATCGCGGCCTTGAAAGCCGCCTCAAACTCATCGGTTCGTGTAATGCGCACGCCCGCGTAACCGTAGGCCTGCGCCAATTGCGCAAAGTTTGGGTTCTTCAGATACGAACCGCTAGAGTGATTGGGGTAGTCGCGCTCTTGGTGCATGCGAATCGTGCCGTACACACTGTTATTGAGCAAGACAATGATGGTTTTGGCACCATGCTGCACGGCCGTTGCTAACTCTTGACCGTTCATCAAAAAGTCGCCATCCCCCGCAATAGTGAAAACTGTGCGCCCCGTCAAAATACTGGCGGCAATACCGGCTGGTACGCCATAGCCCATGGAGCCCGAGGTTGGTGCAAGTTGCACTTTGTGCCCATACGACAAGCCCCGGTGCTTGTGAAACCTGTGCAACCAGCCTGAAAAGTTACCAGCTCCATTAGTCAACACCGCATCGTCGGGCAACAACTTGCTGACAACACCAATAATGGCGGACATATCTATTTCACCGGACAACTTTTGGGGCTGCATATTGGCCATGTAATCGGCATTGGCCTCTGCCGTCCAAGCTTGCCATGGCACATCTTTCGGCGCGTCGAGCACTTCCAAAGAACGCGCGGCTGCATTCATCGTGGCCATCATGGCCAAGTCAGCGTGGTAGACACGGTTGAGTTCTTCCGCGCTGGAATGGATATGCACCAATTTCTGGGTAGGTTTGGGGGCTTGCAACAAGGTGTAACCACTGGTTGTCATTTCGCCCAAGCGGGTTCCGATGGCCAAAATCAAATCACTGTCGCGCACCCGTTGCGCTAGCTTGGGATTGATGCCGATGCCCACATCGCCCGCGTACAGAGGATGGTGGTTGTCAAAGGTGTCTTGAAAGCGAAAGGCATTGCCTACGGGCAACTTCCAGTTTTCGGCAAAGCGCTGCAGGGCTTGGGCGGATTGCGGGGTCCAGCCACTGCCTCCGGCGATGACAAAAGGCTTTTTAGCGGCCAACAGCATCGCACGCAACTGTCGCAAGCCGCCTGGATCGCACCATGCTTGCACCGCTTCCACACGAGGCACAGGACGCGCTGTGACCTCGCGTACCAACATGTCTTCGGGCAATACCAGAACAACGGGGCCGGGCCGGCCATTCATGGCGGTGGCAAAGGCTCGGGCGACATACTCAGGCACGCGCTCTGGGTCGTCTATGCGCTCCACCCGCTTCGCCATACCTCGGGTGCTAGGGCCAAAAAAGTTGAAGTAGTCAACCTCTTGAAACGCTTCGCGGTCTCTAAAGTCGCTGCCCACATCGCCCACAAACAAAATCATCGGCGTGCTGTCTTGGAAGGCCGTGTGTATGCCGACAGACGCATTGGTAGCCCCAGGCCCCCGCGTGACAAAGCAAATGCCTGGACGGCCGCTTAAACGCCCTTGAGCATCCGCCATATAGGCGGCGCCGCCTTCTTGGCGGTTGATCACGAATTGAATTTGTTCACGATATGCATGGAAACCATCCAAAACCGCCAAGTAACTCTCCCCGGGAACACCAAACGCATGGGTCACGCCCTGCTCGATCAAACACTCCACCAACAAATGGCCCGCAATCTGTTTTTTCATTTTTATCTTCCTGAGTTCTTCCACTAATTTTCACACTCGGGACCGCTTACCGACGCCCAAAGCGACCATGACACTCAAAAGCATCACGCCAGCACCTCCCACAAAAGTGAGCCCATACCAACCGCGATCCATGAACACACCGAAAACCAATGGTGAAGTAGCAAAACCCACGTCAAGGCCGGAATAGACCATGCCATAGACGCGCCCAGTGGCACCCTTAGGTGTAGCTTTTTTGATCATCATGTCACGCGAAGGTCCGCCCACACCGATAGCGAGTCCTGTGGACGCCAAGATCACCATGGCCGAGCTACCATTGAACCAACCACTGCCGCACAAAGCCATCAAGAGGGCGGCCACAGTCATACAGGTTGCCACCACCCTATCGCTGTGCAGAGGAAACCGGGAAGCCACAAAACCACCCAAAAACATACCTGCTGCCGCGCACAACATGTAAGCAGTCAAAGTAAGGGTGGCCGCCTCAAAACTCACTTGGTACATGGCTTGCAAGATGGAGACGGAGAAAGTCTGCACGATGGCGAAGGTCATCGTAGAAAGAAAGAAAAAAACGAAGCACCACCACACCACAGGAATTTTCAAAAATGCAAGTGAATGCGCCGCATTAGGATCATTTTCTTGACGGTTTACCGCCAGGGTCAGGATCGCGCCACTCTTCCATACCAACAAAATCAAGATGCTGAAAAACACACAAGCAGCAGCCATATATGCAGTGCGCCAGTCGTACAAGCTGCTGATACCCACCATGAATAGAGGTGCGACTGCCCATCCCAGATTGCCCGTCAATCCATGCGCACTAAAGGCGTATCCCAACCTGGCAGAAGACACCCTTTGGTTGAGGATGGTGAAGTCCACAGGGTGAAAGGAGGCATTGCCCACGCCAAATAGCGCGGCTGCCACCATCAATCCGCCATAGCTTTGCGCAAAAGAAGCGGCCAAACATGCAGACACAAGCGCGGCCAAAGCAAAGTACATGACAGGCCTAGCGCCCAAACGATCGACCAAGAAACCTGCAGACGCTTGGCCAACGCCCGACACCACAAAAAACACCGACATCAGCAATCCGAGTTCGGAGTAACTAAAGCCAAATGTTTCTATGAATTTGGGAAACATCAAAGGCAAGAGCAGATGCGCGAAGTGCGAACTGGCGTGCGCCAAACTCACCAATCCAATCACCGTGGCATCTTCTTGCCATGTGGCATCTGTCTGGGTGATCGTCGTCATGGGGCGTGATCCTACCCTTTGCGCCCCAAAAGCGCGTCAGCAAGGGGACAGAAGGCTCTTAAACCGTTGCCACCTTGGTGAAGCCAAACTCCCCCGGCGCGCGAACTGGGTCCACACTGATTGCAATCCCGTCCTTGGGCATGAATTTGCCCTCCAACAAAAGTTTAGACAGCGGGTTCTCGATGCGCTGCTGAATCGCACGCTTCAAGGGTCTGGCACCATAAATCGGATCAAAACCGACTTTGGCCAATTCCGCCAAAGCTTGTGGCGAGACCTCGAGCGAAAGATCCAACTTGCGCAAACGCTCGGACAAGATACCCAACTGGATATCTGCAATACGCGCGATGTGCTGGGCGTCTAAACCGTGGAACAAGACGGTCTCGTCGATGCGGTTCAAAAACTCAGGGCGGAAATGCGTTTTGAGTTCATCCCACACCGCGTCTTTGATGTCTTGTGGATCTTGCCCGACCATGCTTTGGATGATGGGCGAACCAATATTGGAAGTCATCACGATGACGGTGTTTTTAAAGTCGACGGTTCGGCCTTGGCCATCGGTCAAACGACCGTCGTCTAAAACTTGCAACAAGATGTTGAAAACATCAGGATGGGCTTTCTCAACTTCGTCAAGCAGCAACACGCTGTAGGGTTTACGGCGCACGGCTTCAGTCAAATAACCGCCTTCGTCGTAGCCCACGTATCCAGGAGGCGCTCCAACCAAACGGCTGACCGAATGTTTCTCCATGAACTCGCTCATATCGATACGAATCATGTGGTCTTCGCTGTCAAACAAAAAGCCCGCCAAAGCTTTGCACAACTCGGTCTTGCCGACGCCTGTGGGGCCCAGGAACAAGAACGAGCCGGTCGGGCGATTCGGATCGCCCAAACCTGCCCGTGAACGGCGGATCGCGTTAGATACGGCGGTTATCGCTTCGTCTTGGCCGACCACACGCTGGTGCAGTTTGTCTTCCATTTGCAACAACTTATCGCGTTCGCCTTGCATGAGTTTGGAGACAGGGATGCCAGTGGCGCGCGCAACCACTTCGGCGATTTCTTCCGCGCCGACTTGGGTGCGCAAAAGCCTATGCACGCCGTCTTTAGATAGCTTGTTGCTCTCTTTGGCGTTCGCTTCTTTGAGGCGTTTTTCCAACTCAGGTAATTTGCCGTATTGCAACTCGGCCACTTTGTTGAAATCACCTTTGCGCGTCAGTTCTTCGATTTGGAAACGGATGCGGTCAATTTCTTCTTTGACTTGTGCGCCACCTTGGGCAGAGGCTTTTTCTGATTTCCAAATATCTTCTAGGTCGGAATACTCTTTGCCGACTTTGATGATCTCTTCTTCGAGCAACTCCATGCGCTTGATAGAGGCTTCGTCCTTTTCTTTACGCACCGCTTCGCGCTCAATTTTGAGTTGTATCAAGCGCCGGTCTAACTTATCCATCACCTCGGGCTTGGAGTCAATTTCGATTTTGATTTTGGCGGCCGCTTCGTCGATCAAATCGATCGCTTTATCCGGCAAGAAACGATCAGTGATGTAGCGGTGTGACAACTCCGCAGCAGCCACGATGGCGGGATCGGTAATTTCAACGCCATGGTGAACTTCGTACTTTTCTTGCAAGCCACGCAAGATCGCAATAGTGGCTTCCACCGACGGTTCACCGACGATGATCTTTTGGAAACGGCGCTCTAAGGCAGCATCTTTTTCGATGTATTTGCGGTATTCGTCCAAGGTCGTCGCGCCGACGCAGTGCAGTTCACCGCGCGCCAAGGCGGGTTTGAGCATGTTGCCAGCGTCCATCGCGCCTTCTGCTTTTCCTGCGCCAACCATGGTGTGTAACTCGTCGATAAAGACAATGTTTTGGCCTTCGTCTTTGGCCAATTCACTCAGCACAGTTTTGAGACGCTCTTCAAACTCACCGCGAAACTTCGCACCTGCTAACAAAGACGCCATGTCCAAAGACAAGACGCGTTTACCTTTTAGCGAATCAGGCACCTCGCCGGCCACGATTCGTTGCGCCAAACCTTCGACGATGGCGGTTTTACCGACGCCAGGTTCGCCGATCAAGACCGGATTGTTTTTGCTACGGCGTTGCAAGACTTGAATCGCGCGGCGAATCTCGTCATCGCGACCGATCACCGGATCCAACTTGCCTTGGCGGGCGCGCTCCGTCAAGTCCATGCAGTATTTCTTCAAGGCTTCGCGTTGACCTTCTGCATCAGCGCTTTGCACTTTCTCACCACCACGCACCGAAGTCACTGCCACCTCTAATGCTTTGCGATTCAAGCCGTTCTCACGCGCCAATTTGCCCCACTCTGCTTTGTTGTCACACAGGGCTAACAAGAACAATTCGCTAGCAATGTATTGGTCACCTCGTTTGATCGATTCTTTTTCAGCCGCTTGGATCAGCGAAATCAAATCACGCCCCACTTGCACCTGCTCTTGTCCTTCCACTTTGGGCAATCGGTGCATCGCCGTTTCAACTGCCGATTGCAAACCATGCACATTGGCACCGGCACGTTCTAACAATGACTTAGGACCGTCATCTTGGCGCAGCATCGCCACTAGTAAATGGGATGGTTCGATGTACGCATGGTCGTTACCAATGGCCAAGGTTTGCGCCTCAGACAGGGCTTCTTGGAATTTGGTGGTCAGTTTGTCAAGACGCATAAAAGCTC
>RFTR01000053.1 GCA_009923345.1 Betaproteobacteria bacterium | reverse complement strand
GGTAAACATAGCCAATCGCACATTCGTGCCATCTAGTCGGTGCTCAGCAATTCCAATCGATGATGCTTCCATCACGCAGTTGCAGATGCCTTCACGCACCATGTCGTACAAATGCGATTGCAACAATACAGGGTCTGGTGTCGTCATACCTGTAGTTATCAAATTATCTGGTCGACCAAGTCCTAGCGTTCCAACCAGGGAAGAGGATTGGCCAAGTTTTTGTAGTGCATGCGCTAGCCACCAAGCACAGCTTGTTTTGCCATTGGTACCTGTGATGGCAATCACATCCACCTCGGCACTTGGATGCTGATAAAAACTAGCAGCAATCGGTCCACATGCCGATTTAAGTCCGTTATAACTGGCGACACGGTCGGTGATGTTTGGCAGGTCATCCCAGTCAAACACCTCTGCACCCACTGCTTCTACGAGACAGGCGCTTGCGCCCTGCTTTAAGGCAATAGGTACAAATTGACGCGCATCGTGTGCCGCACCAGGCCAAGCGATAAAACCATCGTTCACTTGCACTTTTCTGTTGTCCGTGCGAAGAGCGCTCGTGACGCGTTCGCGCAACCATTGGGCGGCTTGGTCCGGTGTGTGGAGTCTTTGCATCAGAAAGACTCCTTTTCTAGCAGTTGCGTCACCACCATCGGCTTGACAGCAATATCGGGCTGTACACGCATCATGCGCAAGGTTTGTTGCACCACCTCACTAAACACGGGTGCTGCCACGTCGCCGCCGTAGTAACGACCGTTGCTCGGTTCATCTAGCATTACTGCGACGATGATCAAGGGTTTATCGATCGGTGCCATGCCAACGAACCAGCCGCGGTATTTACGATTTTTTTCGTTGCCATACGTCTTGCCAACTTGTTTATATGCCGTACCAGACTTGCCACCCACGGAATAGCCCATAGTCTGTGCTTTCATACCCGTCCCACCAGGACCTGCTGCCATTTGCAGCATCTTGCGAACTTGGGTGGCAGTGTTTGCAGAAAACACTTGTTCGCCCACGACTGGCATGTCGTTCTTCAAAAAGGTGACGGGAATGATTTGGCCGTCATGCGAGAACACGGTGTAAGAGCGCGCCATTTGGAAAAGAGACGCTGATAAGCCATAGCCATAAGACATGGTGGCTTGTTCGATAGGACGCCAAGTTTTGTAAGGTCTCAGCCGACCAGACACTACGCCAGGAAATGCGATGGGTGGCTTTTGTCCAAAACCTGCTTGTGAAAATGTTTCCCACATTTCTTGCGGTTGCATTTGCATCGCGATTTTGGTAGTGCCTACATTGCTAGAGACTTGAATCACTTGCTCCACAGTAAGCGCTCCGTGGGGATGCGCATCCCTGATCGTGGTGCCTGTCAAATTCATTGAGCCAGGAGCAGTTTGGATGACAGACGCTGGTGTCACGCGGCCAGAGTCCAATGCCAATCCAATCGTGAAAGGTTTCATCACCGATCCAGGCTCGAAGGTGTCTGTCAACGCACGATTTCTTAATTGCTCTCCAACCAAATTGCCCCTGCGATCTGGCACATAACTTGGGTAATTCGTCATGGCGATCACCTCGCCTGTAATTGCATGCAAGACCACCACGCTACCAGCTTTAGCTCGGTTGGTGAGCACAGCTTCTTTGATTTTTTCGTAAGCAAAGTACTGCGCCTTGCTGTCAATGCTTAGTTGCAAATCTTTGCCGTCTTCGGGCAAGATGATTTCACCAATATCTTCTACGACTTTGCCAAATTTATCTTTGATCACCCGCCGTGAACCGGGCTTGCCGCCTAAGTCTTTGTTGAACTCGCGCTCGATACCTTCTTGCCCAATGTTTTCAACATTCGTAAAACCCACCACATGGGCAACGGCCTCGCCCTCTGGATAAATACGCTTGTATTCTTTACGCGCATAGATGCCTTTGATCTTCAGCAGCTCTATGCTTTTGGCGGTGGACTCATCCACTTGCCGCTTGAGCCATACGAAGTTTTTGTCTTCGTCACTTAATTTTTTTTCTAATTCAACTTGCGTCATTCCTAATAACTTTGCAAGCGATTTGAATTTTTCTGGATCACGGTCAATATTTTCTGGGTTGGCCCAAATGCTGGGCACAGGGACGCTAGAGGCCAATATGTGGCCATTGCGGTCCAGGATACGGCCTCGGTTAGCGGGCAAATCTAAGGTGCGCACATGTCGAACCGTTCCTTGGCGCTTAAAAAATGCGTTGTCAATCAATTGCACATATGCTGCGCGCGCAACTAAACCTAAAAATCCTAATGCAATACATGCCACGATAAATTGACTGCGCCAAATAGGCGTCTTGCTTGCCAACAAGGGGCTTGATGTGTATTGAACGCTGCGGCTACTCATGGACGTACCGCCTCTGAAGTGCTGGCACCTTGTGGCGGCAGTTTTGCGTAATGCGTGATCGCTGGTGTGATGGTTCGCATCTGCAACTGTTCACGCGCCAATTTTTCAACACGCTTAGGTGTTGCTTGTGCGCGTCGCTCTACGTCTAAACGGTCGTTCTCAATTTCTAATCGACGCGCTTCATTCATCGCCTGGTCAAGTTCGGTAGTGAGTGCACGCGATTGGTATTGGGTTCTCACCAAATAGAGTGCGCTGAGTAAAACGGCAATCAACAAAATAATGCTCAAGCGGCTCATGCCACTGCCTCGTGCTGCGCTGAAGGCAGGCGTTCTGCGACACGCAAAATAGCGCTACGCGCGCGTGGATTGCTGGCAATTTCTTCAGCACTGGGCTTGATGCGTTGGACTGCTTTGAAATCCATGGCTTGCGGCTGCGCAAAAGGCGCACGGCGGTCATACACCTCACGCGCGTGTTGCGTAATGAACTGCTTCACGATACGGTCTTCTAGAGAGTGAAAACTGATCACAGCCAATCTTCCATGCGGGCGCAATACGTGCAACGTAGCGTCTAGCGCTTGTTGCAACTCCTCAAGCTCGGCGTTGATGAAAATCCGAAAAGCCTGAAATGTGCGCGTTGCAGGGTCCTTGCCCGGCTCGCGGGTTTTGACCGTGTCAGCCACGAGCTGGGCCAATTCAGCGGTGGTTGCAGGGACGCCCCGTTCTTGTCGGCGAGCATCAATCGCCTTTGCAATCTGTAAAGCAAACCGTTCCTCGCCATATTCACGTATCACCTCCGCTATGTGTTGAATGTCTGCTTCTGCCAACCACTCCCGCACACTCTGTCCACGCGTGGTGTCCATGCGCATGTCCAAAGGGCCGTCGTGTCGAAATGAAAATCCACGCGCTGGGTTGTCGACTTGCGGTGAACTGATTCCCAAGTCCATCAGCACGCCATCGACGGATGCAGGAGGCAAATCGCTTAGGTGCGCAAATCCTTCGTGTCGAATGGATAAACGCGGGTCTTGGATTTGTTGGGCCACTGCGATCGCGTCCGGGTCTTTGTCGAAAACAATGACCCGCCCCTTGTCGGAGAGTTTGGAGAGCATCAGACGCGTGTGCCCACCGCGCCCAAAAGTTGCATCTACGTAGGTTCCGTCCGGCTGAAGGTCGAGTGCATCGACGGCTTCGCTGAGTAGGACGGTGGTGTGCTGCCATGGCGTGTCCACCGTCATCCTTTAGAAAGAAAATTCCTTGAAGACGTCCGGCATCTCGCCCTGCATAGCTTGTGCTTCTAGCGTGTCGTAAGTCGTTTTATCCCACAACTCGAAGTGGTTACCCATGCCCAAAAGCATGGTGTCTTTTGAAATGCCTGCTGCGGCGCGCAGTTCGGGCGAAATCAAGACGCGGCCCGTGCCGTCCATCTCCACATCCATCGCATTACCAAGCAAAACCCGCTTCCACCATTGCGCGCTCATTGGCAAAGCGGCAATGCGTTCACGAAATTTTTCCCACTCGGTGCGTGGAAACACCATCAAACAACCGTGGGGATGGCGTGTGATGGTGAGCTGCCCGCTCGCTGTGGCACTCAAGACGTCGCGATGACGCGTTGGAACCGACAAACGGCCCTTGGCATCGAGACTCAGCGATGACGCACCTTGAAACACAGCGACTTTCCTTGGCAAACAGACAATACGCAAGCGGTAGTGAAAGTGAATTGACACTTTTCACCACTTAATTGCACTTATTTGCACTGTATCAGGATTTCACTGCTTCACCAAGGGTTTTTCGATTTTTTTCAATGAAATCAACAACTTAGGAGCGATTTCATAAACAAGTCTAGGAGTAAAAATCGTTATAAAGCAAGCACTTAGCGAGTCTATTAAAAGTGCCTTATCAAGATAAAAACGGTCAAAAAAAACAGGCCGATGGCCTGTTTTTCGCGTTGCCATGCAACAACGCCTCAATCCCCGAACATTTTTTGCTTCAACTCACGGCGCTCTTGCGCTTCTAGAGACAAAGTAGCGGTGGGACGCGCGAGTAGACGGGCCACGCCGATGGGTTCGCCTGTTTCATCGCAATAGCCGTAATCGCCACCGTCGATGCGGTGGATAGATTGCTCGATTTTTTTCAGCAATTTGCGCTCACGGTCGCGGGTTCGCAATTCCAAGGCATGCTCTTCTTCAATGGTAGCGCGGTCTGCGGGGTCAGGAACGACTACCGTGTCTTCGCGCAAATGCTCGGTGGTTTCACTGGCATTGCTCAAGACTTCGTTTTTCAATTGGACCAATTTGAGACGGAAGAATGCCATCTGGATGTCATTCATGTACTCGCTGTCAGGCATGGCAATCACCTCAGCTTCGGTGAGTTGGTCAGCCGTTTTGGTTTTCCAGTTGTTGGCGAGTTTGGCGTCTTTTTTGGGTATCACAGGAATGATGGTGGTTGCAGCCTGGTTCGAAATCGGCATAAAGCTGTTTTTTGCTGCCGTAGAAGCCAAGACCTGCGTGGGTGGAGGAGGAACGAGCGCAGCCATTTTGGCGGCTCTTGAATTTTTCTTGTGAACCACCGGTGTGTAGCCGGGAATGATGGGCGTGACATGCACCACAGGAGGAGGCACCACCGGTTTAGCCGCAGCCTTGGGTGTTGCCGACTTTTTGGGCGCCTCTACTTTTTTAACTGGCGCTGTTGATTTGGGAGTTGGCGCCTTCTTGGCCGGGACTTTTTTAGCGACAACTTTCTTGGCGGGTACTTTTTTGGCCGCTATTTTTTTTGCCGGCACCTTCTTAGCTACTGGCTTTTTGGCTATCAGCTTTTTTGGTGCGGCCTTCTTGGCGACAGGTTTTTTGGTGACTACTTTTTTAGGAGTCACTTTCTTGGCAGTTGCCTTCTTGGGCGCCGATTTGGCAGCTATTTTTTTAGTCACAGGTTTCTTAACAAGGGTTGGTTTTTTCACAAGCTTTTTAGCTGGCGTTTTTGGCTTTGCAGCAGGTTTGACAGCCTTTTTAGCTGGCGCAGATTTTGTTGGTTTTTTATGGCGGGCTTGTGCATTCACGTTTTGTCTCCTCACCATTCCTTCCATGCACGAATATGTACTAAAGGAGGTCTGGCGCGCGGGATTGTAGCCACATTCAAAACGCTAAACCAGAGACTGCTCCAAGCCTTGCATCAAGATATCTTTGGGTAAATCGATGCCTATGAACACCATCTTGCTCATTCTTTCTTCGCCCTTAGCCCATTCGGGTCCTAAATCACTCCCCATGAGCTGGTGTACCCCTTGGAAAATAACTTTGCGCTCTGTCCCGCGCATATTCAAAACGCCCTTGTAACGCAGCATTTTGGGGCCATAGATATTGACGACAGTGCCCAAGAAGTCTTCCAACTTGGCAGGATCAAAGGCGCGCTTGGATTTGAAAACAAAGCTTTTGACGTCATCGTCATGGTGGTGGTGGTGTCCGTGGCCGTGCTCTCCACCGTGGGCGTGATCGCCGTCATGTGCATGATCGCCGTGGGAATGGTCGTCATGGCCATGTTTGTGCGATGGATGGTCACAATGCTCGCCGTCGTGATGATGGTGGCCATCGTCTGCCAAAAAGTCTGGGTCAATGTCTAACTTGGCATTGAGGTTAAAGCCGCGCAAGTCGAACACTTCCGCCAAAGACACTTCGCCAAAATGCACCACTTTTTGTGGCGCACGGGGGTTCATGTGTTTAAGGCGGTGTTGCAGCGCATCCAATTCCTCTACCGACACCAAGTCAGATTTGCTGATAAAAATTTGGTCGGCAAATCCCACTTGGCGGCGCGCTTCTTGGCGGTCATTGAGTTGCTGGGCGGCGTGCTTGGCGTCTACCAAGGTCAATATAGAGTCGAGCAAAAAGCTCTCTGCAATCTCGTCGTCCATGAAGAAGGTTTGCGCTACAGGGCCGGGGTCAGCCAAGCCCGTGGTCTCGATCACCACGCGCTCAAAGTCAAGCAGGCCTTTACGCTTTTTGGCGGCCAAGAGTTGCAAGGTGGTGCGCAAGTCTTCACGGATGGTGCAGCACACGCAGCCGTTGTTCATCTGGATGATTTGCTCGTTGGTATCAGAAACCAAAATTTCGTTGTCGATGTTTTCTTCACCGAACTCGTTTTCAATGATGGCAATTTTTTGGCCATGGGCCTCGGTCAAGACGCGCTTGAGCAAGGTGGTTTTGCCTGCGCCTAAAAAACCGGTCAGGATGGTGGCTGGAATCAACATACGAGAACTACCTTGTAGAAATAAAAGAGGTCAACCCGCGATTGTCGCGCGTTCTGCCTTGTCGACCAAGGTGGCCGATTTCATGACCACCAATCCCTTGAGGTATTCGCCCTCTGGGAAAGTCAAGGTCATGGGATGGTCTGGTGCGCCTTGCATGCGCTCGCTAATATAGCCATCCACACCAGCATCGGTGCCAGCGGAGGCTACGATTTTGTGGAACAACTCTGCGCCAATCCCTCCCGAACAGCTGTAGGTGAACAACACACCGCCAGGCTCCAAAATTTTGAAAGCCAATCGATTGATGTCTTTGTAAGCGCGTGCCGCCCGATCTGCGTGCGCGGCCGATGGGGCAAATTTAGGTGGGTCTAGCACGATGGCGTCAAAGGTTTGTCCATCTTTGTAGAACTGACGCAGTGACGCATTGACATCGGCATCCATCATGGTGGTGCGCACGGCGTCAAAGCCATTCAACGCCACATTACTTTTAGCGCGCTCTATCGCAGGGCCCGAGGAATCAATTGATGTGACATGCGCGGCACCGCCAGCCAAAGCAGCGACGGTAAAACCGCCTGTATAGCAATAGCAATTGAGCACGCGCTGAAACTGCAGGCGGCGCGTGTAATCTGCAAACTTTTTACGGCTATCGCGTTGGTCTAAATAAAACCCGGTTTTATGACCCTCTGCAATATCTAGCGATAGTTTCCAACCGTGTTCACGCAACTCGATTCCTGTAGACCCCTCACCGCGCAACCATCCTGTGGCGGGTTGCAAACCTTCTAAACCACGTACGCCAGAGTCTGATCGCTCGTAGAGTTTGGTTAAACCAGTTTGCGCCAGCAGTGCATTAGCAATCTCTTGCTTCCAGCGCTCGGTGCCACTGGATAAAAACTGCGCGACCAAGGTGTCGTCATACAGGTCGACGATCAAACCAGGCAGACCATCGGACTCGCCATGTATCAAACGCATGCCGTTGCTTTGGATATCAAAACGGCTTCTGGCGGCAATGGCGCGCTTTATGGAGGTTTCAAAAAAAGTCGCGTCAATGCGCTGTGCTTCGTCAAAACTCCAAATACGCGCGCGGATTTTGGAGCTGGGGCTAAAAGCCGCCCAACCCAAAAAACTGCCGCTGTGGCTTTCCACACGCACCGTTTCACCTGAATCTGCGCCGCCTTTGGCAATCGCGCTGTCAAATATCCACGGATGGCTGCGTAGCGCTGAGCGCTCTTTACCTTCTTTGAGTCGTATCGTTTTCATAGTTCAGTACTTTATTTTTTGCGTGCACGGGGATGCGCAGCGTCATAGGCCTTGGCTAAATGCTGGAAATCCAAACGCGTGTACACCTGCGTAGTGCTGATATTGGCGTGCCCGAGTAACTCTTGCACTGCGCGCAAATCGCTGCTCGACTGCAACACATGGCTGGCAAATGAATGGCGCAGCATATGCGGATGCACTGGGGTGGATAACCCCGCCTTCAAACTGCGTTGCTTGAGGCGTTGCCAAATGGCTTGAGCGGTCAAGCGTGTGCCATGTCGACCTATAAATAGAGCACTCTGGACTTCTGACGAAACCTTTTTGTCTATTGACGCATCGTCTAGAAACGCACCTTTTTTTGCAGTTCCTTTTATTGCAGTTCCTTTTATTGCTGCACCTTTTGTTGCTGCACCTTCTTGTTGAAAGAACTTCAAGCCTTGATCGCGAACCGCTAACCAAGCATGCACTGCCGCTAACGCCTTGCTACCAATAGGCACGCTACGCCGCTTGTTTCCCTTGCCCAATACATGGGCTTCGCTGCCTTCTAAGTCGAGCCAACCTTTGGCGGTGTTACTGGCTTGCGCGTCTAGCCCCACCAATTCGCCCACACGCAATCCACAACCATAGAGCAACTCCACCATCGCTGCATCGCGGCATTCCAACCATGGATCGGTGACGTCTGGCGCAGCAGAAAACTCGGCCAACTGCATGGCGTCGTCCACGCTCAAAGCTTTGGGCAGAGGCTTAGGTGCTTTGGGAGCGCGCACGTCTTGCACTGGGTTGCTTTGCACAACGCCTTCTCGACCCAGCCAGGTGTAAAAACCGCGCCAGCCCGACAAGATGAGGGCAATGCCTCGACCACTGCGCCCACCACTGTGCATCTGCGAGACCCAGCGGCGGATATGGCTAGATTGCACCGCTTCCAGTGCTACGCCAGCAGATTTGGCGTAGTCGCTGAGTTTTTGTAGGTCTAGGGTGTAGAGCGCGTGTGTACGCTCTGCGAGGCGTTTTTCGTAACGCACATGGTCAAGGTAGCGGGCAACCCAGTCCATGGTTTTTATATGGGAGTTATCGCAAGTGTGAAAGTGCAGCGCTGGCTAAATCGCCCAGACGCTCAATGAACGCTGTGCCCATGCCTTCGTGGTAACGCTGTGCATCCGGCGAAGCCATCACCAACAAACCGATCACGGGTTGCTTTGTGGCAGTCTGAGGCGTGTCATCTGCTCTTGTGGCGCGTAAAGCCACCATGGCAACCGACTGGGCAGCGCTGGGTTCTAGCAACCATTTCACGGCTTCAAAGTTTTGGTTCATGCCAACGTAAGGCGTACTCAAGGTTTCGGCAAAGGTTTTGACTTCGTCGCCCACCCCCACAGCGAAGGGTTCAATTTGATAGTCATCGGCTACACCCCACACCTTAATCGCCACTTGCGGCACCATGAAGTCGTGTTGGATATGGTCGGCAATGGTGTAGGGCAAGTCACGCGCATTGGCAGTCATCAGCAAGGTTTTGACCCAACGCTGCATGCGTTCGATCAACACCTCGTTATCGGTGCCGTGGCGCATCATGTCCATTAGGCGCATCTCTAAGGCGCGGATTTTTTCGCGCAACATATCGGCTTGGCGCTCTTGCAAACTCACTGCGCGTGCACCGTGAGGGCTGTTCAAACGCACAGCCGCCAACAACTCCGCATTACGCTCAAAAAAATCTGGCGTGTTGACTAAGAAATTGGCAATGTCTTCTTCAGTGATGGGGTTCATAGCAGGGTTCATAAAGTGTCAGGTAAATTGATTTCGCCTAGAAAGACCGTGGTGGCAGGGCCGGTCATCCACACAGGGTTATCGCCGCCTTGCCAAGCAATTGTCAGGTCACCGCCTTGTGTGTGTACCAAAACGCTTGGGTCTAGCAAGCCCCACTGTATGCCAGTGACAACGGCAGCGCAGGCGCCGGTTCCGCATGAGAGTGTTTCGCCCACGCCACGCTCGAACACTCGCAAACGAATTTCGCTGCGGCTTACGATTTGCATAAAGCCTGCGTTGACGCGTTTTGGAAACGCTGCGTGGTTTTCAATTAGCGGGCCTTGGGATAGCACCGGAGCAGTTGCAACGTCTTGTACTAATTGAACCGCGTGGGGGTTACCCATAGAAACAACACAAACGGATGGCTTATCACCATTGCTAAGTTGAAGTTGCAAAGCTTGGTTAGCAATAACAGGCGCACCCATATCGACCTTGACTTGTCC
The DNA here is from genome assembly GCA_009923345.1 of Betaproteobacteria bacterium. GTDB lineage: Bacteria > Pseudomonadota > Gammaproteobacteria > Burkholderiales > Burkholderiaceae_C > Limnohabitans. The sequence goes on along the minus strand of RFTR01000053.1, from coordinate 231 downwards.
GTTGGCTAGCGCATGCAACTCAATCACGCCGCCGTGCACTTTGACGCGAATCGAAGTTTTGTTCGTCAAGCCTTGCTCTTGCACAAAACGCACAAAACAACGCGAACCATTGCCACATTGCTCTACCTCGCCACCATCAGCGTTATGGATCACATATTCAAAATCGACATCGGCTTGGGGTGCAGGACGCACCGTCAATATTTGATCGGCACCGACACCAAAGTGGCGGTC
>RFTR01000052.1 GCA_009923345.1 Betaproteobacteria bacterium | reverse complement strand
AATGCGTTTGAGTACCTTGCATAAATCCCTTGCCCCAAAACCCGCCAGAGCCAATCGCGATCATGCCTTGGATGATGTGAAACCCTTTGCCCAAAGGGTCACGCGTGGGGTCAAGCAAGGTACAAATGCGTTGCTGTTGGTAATCATGCAAAAGCGGCCATCTAAAACCGTCTGCACACAAGGTGGGCTCGAAAAACACGACCAAGCCTATACCAACAAGACCTAAAACAATCGGTGGAACAATCAAAAACCAACTCAAGCCGGCGAAAAAGATGACAGCAACGCCCGCTGACAAAACCAAAATAGCCGTGCCCAGATCAGGTTGTTTCACGATCAAGGCCACTGGAACAAATAACAACAGTCCGGCCACCAAAAAATCTAAGGGCCGCAACTGGCCTTCGCGTTTTTGAAACCACCACGCCAACATCAAGGGCATAGCGATTTTCATGATCTCGCTGGGCTGGATCACAAAACCAATATTGAGCCAGCGCCGGGCGCCTTTTTTGGTCAGTCCAAACAACGCAACTGCGATTAACAAGGCAACGCCCACGGTGTACAAGGGAACCGCAAATGCCATCAATCGCTGGGGTGGAACCTGGGCCACCACAAACATGATGAAACCCGCCAATAAGATGTTGCGGCCATGGTCCACGAAACGCGCGCCGTTGGCAAAGCCAGACGAATACATGGTCAACATACCCGCGCACACCAGCAAAAAAATGCCAAAGGCCAAAGGTCCGTCAAAACCTTTTAACAACGGACGAATCCGTTGGTACAAACTGGGGGTATGGATCACCGTTGACATCTGGTAATTATCTCTGGGAAAACAGACCTGCCGTGTGACAATTGCTGGCATGTACGCATTGTTTGAAGACGCTGGCAAATTCCAGACAGGACGCATCTTGTCTGAGGCCGAAAGTTCCGCCCAAATTGAGTTGGAATCGGGCAAACGCCTCAAGGCCAAATCCGCCAATATCTTGCTCAAATTTGACAAGCCTTCGCCCAATGTTTTGATGGCAGAGGCCACCGCCTTGAGCGCCACGATAGAACTTGATTTGGCATGGGAATTCGCCCCTTCGGACGAATTCAGTTTTCAAGAGCTGGCACAAGAGTATTTCAGCAATAACGCCACTTTGGCTCAGCAAACTGCGGCGCTGATTTCTTTGTTCCAAGCGCCCCATTACTTTCGCCGGTCCGGCAAGGGCAAATTCAAGAAAGCTTCCGCAGATGTTTTGCAACAGGCTTTGGCTGCGATTGAGAAGAAAAAACTCATACAACAACAAATTGAGGCTTGGGCGCTCGCCTTAGGGAAAGGCAGTTGTCCTGAGCCTATCGCTGCGCAGCTATACAAAATTTTGTTCAAGCCTGACAAAAATGCGGCTGAGTACAAGGCGGTTGTTGAAGCCTCACGTGCCACCCATTTGGCGCCCTTGGCATTGCTACAAAAAGCGGGGGCGATCACATCGGCTTATGAATTTCATTGGCAACGGTTTTTATTCGATCACTTTCCTAAGGGCATCGGATTTCCGGCCTTGGAAGCCCCTGTTATCAAAAACGCTTTACCCACATCGACTGCACAGGCGTTCTCAATTGACGACTCGCAAACCACTGAAATTGATGACGCGCTTTCCGTCCAAGGTTTAGGAACAGGTGAGGTGGTCGTTGGTATTCATATTGCAGCGCCAGCCCTCGCTTTGACACCAGGCCACGCCATCGACCAAATTGCCCGCCAGCGTTTGTCCACCGTCTATATGCCGGGCAACAAAATCACCATGTTGCCTGACCATGTGGTGCAAAGCTATACCTTGCAAGCAGGACGTTATTGCCCGGCAGTATCTTTATATCTGCGCGTGGATGAATCCACTTTAGACATTCTGGGAAGCGAGACCCGCGTCGAGCAGGTGTTCATCGCTGCGAACTTGCGCCATGACATGCTCGACGATGTAGTGACCGAGGCTTGGTTGGCGAACCCCGCGACCGTAGTACCTGCTGGCAAAGACATTCCGCAAATGCCGCATGCGCAATTAGTTTTTTTGTACCGCATAGCCCAACACCGCAAAGCCCAACGTGAAGTCGTGCGCGGCAAACCTGAAAACTTCAATCGCCCAGACTACAACTTCCGTGTCAACACCCTAGACGATCAAGCGCCAAAAGGCGACGAAAGAGTAGAAATTTCACAACGCCACCGTGGCGCTCCACTCGATTTGATGGTGGCAGAGGCCATGATCTTGGCCAACAGCACATGGGGCCAATGGTTAGCCGACTTAGGCGTTCCAGGTATTTACCGTAGCCAAGCGAGTTTGTTGCCGGGCGTCAAAGTGCGTATGGGCACCAAGGCCCTGCCCCATGCGGGTATTGGTGTGCCTTGCTATGCATGGAGCACTTCACCACTTCGTCGCTACACCGACTTGGTGAACCAATGGCAAATCATTGCTTGTGCACAACATGGCAATACCGCTGCAATAGCCGCGCCTTTCAAAGCCAAAGATGTAGATTTGTTTTCCATCATCTCAGCTTTTGAGGCAGCCTATAGCAGTTACAACGGCTACCAATCGAGCATGGAGCGTTTTTGGACGCTGCAATATCTGCAACAAAACGCTGTTGAAGAAGTGGAAGCCACGGTCTTCAAATCATTTGAAGGCGAGCCACCCATGGCGCGCGCAGACAACTTGCCCTTGGTCTTACCCGTCATAGGCAGTAGCAATTTGGCACGCGGAACACGAGTATTGCTCCGCATCCGTGGCATAGACAACATCTCGCTTGATGTGCACGGACAATTTATAGAAGTCTTGCAAGATGCCGCTACGCTCTCTGGCGATATCACAGCGCAATCTCAACAAGATGACGATGACGAAACACCTGCAGGTCCTTTGGCTATTGCTGTGGATGTCGATGAAGTTACTACCCCAGAGGTTCCCCAATCGTGACAGGGATATTTGTTCAAGGGGTCATACGACATCGTCGTATTTTACAAATCGCTTTGTGCATTTCTCTTGCAATTCATATCGCTTTGGCCTTTGTCCGCTTGCAGGTAGCCGAGCGTATTGACCGCGTATTCAAGGACGCGCCGCTGGAAGTAATTTTGGTCAATACCCGTATTCAAGATACACAGCCTGACAAAGCACAAGCGTTAGCTCAAACGCAATTGGCTGGCGGGGGCGAACTCAAATCGGGGCGCGCCGCTTCGCCTCTTTTAAACGCAAACGCAACGGTCCAAGGCGAAACTACGCAAATGTTGCAGCAAAAAGTTACGGCCATGCGCAAAGAACAGTCTTTGTTGTTGGCACAAGTTAAAGACATGATTGCGGGAATTCCTGCACCCCAGCCAGAAAAAGGCCGCGTCGCTAATGAAGCGATCGAACAAAAGCGCCGCCAGCTACTCAAACTCTTGGCTGAGATCGAACTGCGCATTGAGCAAGACAATTTGCGTCCCCGCAAACACTACATCAGCCCAGCTACGCGGGAAGTTGCTTATGCCCAGTATTACGATGCCATGCGTCGCAAGATAGAAGAGCGCGGTACGCGCAATTTTCCCGAACGCATGGGACAAAAGATTTATGGCGAACTCACCATGATCATCACCATCAATGCCGATGGCCGCGTCCTCAACACCGAAGTGGTGCAAGCATCTGGTAATAGCGAACTAGACAGGCGCGCCCAAGCAATTGCAGTGAGTGCTGGTCCATTCGGTGAATTTACCAAAGAGATGCGCAAACAGGCGGATCAACTTGCCATCATTTCGCGTTTTATTTTTAGCCGTGACAACGCTTTGCGCACGCTTGGCGAAGCGACTAATTGAAAAACAAGCCCATGGCCTTTCACAACTTACTGCGCTCAGCCCGTCACCCCATCACACGTTGGTTGCTCTTGGTCGTTTGTGCTTTCCTAGGCCTGCAACTTTTTTTCTTAACCAAAATTGCGGTGATGGCACGCATTGCCCCCGAATCCACCGCGTTCGAGCGCTCACAAGCATGGCAAATCTTGCAAACCAAGCAACGCTTGCCTTGGCGACAAACTTGGGTTCCCTACAACAAAATTTCTGATCACCTCAAGCGCGCGGTGATTGTGTCGGAAGACGATATCTTTGCCCAGCACGATGGCGTGCAATGGGAGGCCATTGAAAAAGCCTGGGCTAAAAACGCCAAAGCAGAACTGCAAGCCAGCCGCGCCGCACAGAAAAATCCTGCGGTCAAAGTAGTGGGGGGCTCCACCATTACCCAACAATTAGCGAAGAATTTATTTTTAACAGGCGAACGTACCTTTGTGCGCAAAGGCCAAGAGTTTGTGCTGACATTGATGCTTGAGGCGCTGTTACCTAAGCAACGTATTTTGGAGCTCTACCTCAACCATGTGGAATGGGGTGAAGGTGTATTTGGTGCAGAGGCCGCATCGCAACATTACTTTGCAAAGTCTGCGGCGCAATTGAGTCCTTGGGAGGCAGGACGGTTGGCAGTGATGCTGCCACGTCCTAAGCATTACCAAAAATTTCCTTTATCTGAATACCTCTCCGGTCGTACAGAGATCATCTTGACGCGCATGCCACGCGCACAACTTCCCTAAAACCAAGCGATGCGTATCCTAGGAATTGACCCCGGCCTGCGCACCACGGGTTTTGGCGTGGTCGATTTAGAAGGACAAACATTACGCTATGTCGCCAGCGGAACAATTCGCACCGATAAAGTCGAAAAAGGGTTATTGCCACAACGTTTAAAAGTTTTATACGACGGTATTCATGAGGTCATTACACGTTACCAACCAGCGTGTAGCGTGGTGGAAATTGTGTTTGTCAACGTCAATCCGCAAGCCACTTTGTTATTGGGCCAAGCACGTGGCGCATGTCTCACCGCTTTAGTGTCTTGCAATTTGCCCGTCGCCGAATACACCGCACTGCAAATGAAAAAAGCCGTTGCCGGGCATGGCAAAGCACACAAAGCCCAAGTGCAAGAAATGGTGAAACGTTTGCTCAACCTGCCCACCTTGCCTGGACCCGATGCAGCAGACGCCTTGGGCCTAGCGATTACCCACGCCCATGCAGGCCATGTCATGCATCAATTGGCGCAAGAAACATCTTTGGCGAGAACGACCAGCGGCATGTACCGCGCTGGTCGTAGCAAGTAATTACCAGGCAGGGGCTAAATGCGCCAGTCCAGGGGGGGCTTGGTGAACGTCTTGGAAAGTCACCGTTTCATAACTATCAGGCTGGCTCAATAATTCGCGCAAAAGTTTGTTGTTCATCGCATGGCCTGAACGGAATGCGCAGTAAGACGCCAACAAGGGTTTGCCTAATAAAAACAAATCGCCCATGGCATCGAGAATTTTGTGTTTCACGAATTCATCGTCATAGCGCAAACCATCGCTGTTCAATACCTTGTAGTCGTCCATCACGATGGCGTTGTCTAAGCCGCCACCCATACCTAAACCATTGGCACGCATGGTCTCTACATCTTTGGTAAAACCAAAGGTTCGAGCCCGTGCAATATCGCGGGTGTAGACGTCTTTGTCCATGTCAAAGACCACACGTTGACCCGTTTGATCGACAGCTGGATGGTGGAAATCAATTTCAAAAGTCAGTTTGTAACCATGGTGCGGATCTAAGCGCGCCCACTTGGTGGACTCGCCATCCCCTTCTTGCACTTGCACACTTTTGAGAATACGAATAAAGCGCTTAGGTGCGTTTTGCTCCACGATGCCCGCGCTTTGTAAAAGAAAAACAAAGGAAGATGCCGACCCATCCAAAATCGGTACTTCTTGTGCGGTGATATCGACATACATATTGTCAATACCCAAACCCGCACATGCCGACATCAAATGCTCTACCGTGTAGACCTTGGCACCACCATTCGAAATGGTCGACGCCAAACGGGTATCCGTCACCGCAGTGGCGGTGATAGGAATATCTACTGGGACAGGCAAATCGACTCGCCTAAACACAATCCCTGTTTCAGGTTGTGCAGGCCGCAAGGTGAGCTCCACGCGTTGACCGCTATGGAGGCCCACACCAACGGCTTTGGTGAGTGATTGGATGGTTCTTTGTTTCAGCACGCGGCTATTTTCTCTGAATCTCAGTCAGCCTGCTTACGCAAGAAGGCTGGGATTTCGTAGTCATCCATGCCGCCTGAAGACAAAGCATCTACTTTTGCAGCAGCTTGTGTGCGGTTGGTACGCCACACACTAGGCACAGCCATACTGTTGTAGTCTGGCTGTGTGGCTGCATTACCAACACCTAAGCCAGAAGCCAAGTTGCTTAAGCCCGCTGTAGCAGCAGCCATGATGCCTGCTGGTGACGCGTTGGGCGCATTGTGTGTGGTAAAACTGCCTAGGTCTGTGCCAGTGCGCAACACTTGTAACTGTGGTGCGACACGACGACCACCAGCCAGACCTGTCGCGACAACCGTCACGCGGATTTGGTCACCCAATGATTCGTCATACGCAGTACCGTAAATCACATGCGCATCTGGGGATGCGAATTTACGGATCGTGTTCATCGCTTCGCGTGACTCAGATAACTTCAAGCCACCTTTGGCTGCAGTGATCAACACCAACACACCTTTGGCACCTGACATATCGACACCTTCTAGTAGCGGGCAAGCCACCGCTTGTTCTGCAGCAATACGTGCACGGTCTGGGCCATTGGCTGCAGCAGTGCCCATCATGGCTTTGCCGGTTTCGCTCATGACTGTGCGTACGTCCGCAAAGTCGACGTTGACCAAAGCTTCGACGTTGATAATTTCAGCAATGCCACCGACCGAGTTTTTCAACACATCGTTGGCGAATGCAAATGCATCGTCTTGGCTAGCGTCTTCGCCCAACACGTCTAAGAGTTTTTCATTCAAGACAACAATCAACGAATCGACATTGGCTTCCAATTCAGCCAAACCTGATTCCGCATTGTTCATGCGCCGCGTACCTTCAAACTCGAAAGGTTTGGTAACTACACCTACCGTGAGAATTCCCATTTCGCGGGCAACGCGAGCCACCACAGGCGCAGCACCTGTGCCTGTTCCACCACCCATACCAGCGGTGACAAACAACATATTGGTGCCTTCCAAGGCTTCACGAATTTGGTCCTCTGCTGCCTCGGCTGCCTCACGGCCTCGTTCTGGAATACTGCCAGCCCCCAAGCCATTCGATCCGAGCTGAATCACTTTATGGGCATTGCTGATGCGTAGCGACTGCGCATCGGTATTGGCACATACGAACTCCACACCTTGCACGCCTGAACGAATCATGTGTTCTACCGCATTGCCACCACCTCCGCCCACGCCAATCACTTTAATTTGCGTGCCAGAGTTGAAAGTTTCTATTTCAATCATTTCAATACTCATATTGTTTCTCCGATCTTTCTAAAAATTTGCAATTGCCTAATGTGGATATGTTTTTTGTTTTTCATGCATCCCCTTATGAAGGGGGTGCAGTTGCTGCACAGGGTCGCCATCGTCGACCTCTGTGCGCGGGGTCCGGAGGACTACCCCGAGCTAAATAGAGCAAACGTTGTGGCGTCATTTTTAGAAGTTCCCCACAAACCAATCTTTCACACGGTCGACTGCAGTTTTGACCGTGCTACTTTTTTGCGATACCTTAAAGCCGCGAATGCGTGCGACGCGCGCTTCTTCCAATAAACCCATGGCTGTGGCAGCGCGGGGCTGCGACACCATATCTGCTAAACCGCCGTTGTAATTGGGTACGCCCCGACGCACGGGTTTGAGAAAAATATCTTCTCCTAACTCCACCATGCCAGGCATCACTGCACTTCCGCCGGTGAGCACAATGCCAGATGAGAGGACTTCTTCGTAACCCGAATCACGGATAACTTGTTGTACTAGCGAAAAGATTTCTTCCACACGTGGTTCGATCACCCCAGCCAAAGCTTGGCGGCTCAGCATGCGTGGACTGCGGTCACCTAAACCGGGAACCTCTACTTGTATTTCAGGGTCTGCCAACATTTGCTTGGCAAAGCCTGATTCAATTTTGATTTCTTCTGCGTCTTTAGTAGGGGTGCGCAAAGCCATCGCTATATCGCTGGTGATCAAGTCACCAGCAATTGGAATAACGGCAGTGTGGCGAATCGAACCGTTGGTGAATATCGCTACATCGGTGGTGCCTGCACCAATGTCCACCAAGGCCACGCCCAATTCACGCTCATCGTCTGTTAGCACGGACAGGCTTGAGGCCAATGGGTTGAGCATCAATTGGTCGACTTCTAAACCACAGCGACGTACACACTTGATGATGTTTTCAGCGGCACTTTGTGCGCCGGTGACGATATGCACTTTGGCTTCTAAACGAATGCCGCTCATGCCAATCGGTTCACGCACCTCTTGGCCATCGATGACAAACTCTTGCGGTTGGACTAAGAGCAAGCGCTGGTCTGTCGAAATATTGATAGCCTTGGCTGTTTCTACTACGCGCGCGACATCAGGCGCCGTCACTTCACGGTCTTTCACCGCCACCATGCCCGTAGAGTTCATGCCGCGAATATGGCTACCCGTGATGCCGGTGTAGACGCGGGTGATTTTGCAATCAGCCATGAACTCGGCTTCTTTCAAGGCTTGCTGGATACTTTGCACAGTGGCATCTATATTGACGACGACACCGCGTTTCAGGCCATTGCTCGGTGCCACACCCATACCGGCAAGTTTGAGTTCGCCGCCGGGCAAGACTTCGGCTACGACCACCATCACCTTGGCCGTACCAATGTCTAACCCTACTACCAAATCTTTGTACTCTTTTGCCATAACAGCCTCGTTTCTTACCTAATCTCTTCAGTTACGCGGTATCGCGGCTTCAATCGTGCTCACACCGTGCAAACGGATGGCGTATCCGTTGTCATGGCGTAAATCCAAGGACTGCAGAGATTGCAGTTTTCTACCCAACTTCTGCACTACGCCCAACAATGTTTGGTCTACCCTATGCATTCGTGCAGTCACCTCCGCCACATCGCCACGACCCAACTCAATCACAGCACCTTGTTTGAGGTATGCGCGCCAACTACCGCGCTCTGATAACTCCAAATTTCCTAAATCCAAGCTCAATGCTTGGAACATGGGAACCAAGGCTTGGTACATCTTCCATACCAATTGCGACTCGCTGTCTGGCCCTTTGAGGCGAGGAATTTTTTCGTTTTCTAAATCTGCCAAATTGGCTTCGAACACTTCCCCGTACATATTGAGTAAACGGGATTCGCTTTCTTCTCCCCAATACGCAACTGGGCGATGCTCTTGCAATATCACGCGCAAGCGGTTTGGAAACTCGCGCTGCACCGTTGCCAAGCGCACCCACGGTACGCCTTCAAACGCATGTCGAACTTGGCTGAGATCTGCCGTAAAGAAGTTTCCGGTCATGCGTGTAGTGACATTCGCGCGCAAGGTCGTTGCGTTGTTATGGTCCACTTCGCCTTCTACCGTGATACCCACCAAGTTAAATACGGGCATGTGCACTGCCGCCCAAAAAACCGTGAAAACGACACCTACAGTCAGGCACGCAAACATGAAAGAGCCCACCATGTGCATCAATTTCACATCCCAAGGCACCATCACGGCCGTACTTTTTTCGGTACGTACGCGTGTGTGGGTGGTGTAGCGAGAAGTACTCATGCTTTGTTACCACCCTCTGCGTGATCTAGGGTCGCACTCTGGAGCAATTGAACACACAAATCTTCATAGCTGATACCAGCTGCTTTGGCTGACATCGGAACCAACGAATGGCTGGTCATACCAGGTGATGTATTCATTTCTAATAGATAAGGCTTGCGATCTGTTGCGCGCAACATGATGTCTGCACGGCCCCAACCGCGGCAACCCAGTGCACGGTAGGCAGCGACGACCAAGGCTTGGATCGCTTGTTCTTCTTTTTCAGGCAAACCGCTTGGGCAGTGATACTTCACATCGTCTGTAAAGTATTTGTTCTGATAGTCATAAGCTCCATCGGGTGCGGCAATGCGCACCACAGGCAACGCACGTGCATGTATGCCATTGCCAATCACTGGGCAGGTCAATTCCTCGCCATCGATGAATTCTTCACACAACAAATCAGGGTCGTACTGAATCGCCAGTTGGGTTGCAGCTTCTAACCCTTTAGCTGTGGTGACCTTGGTAATCCCAATCGATGAACCTTCCCGCGGAGGCTTGACGATCAGCGGAAGACCTAATGTTTGGGGGATTGCGTCAATGGCTTGCTGCGATTGCTCGTCAGGTGCGAGGCTTACTGACTTAGGGGTGGACAAGCCCAATGCAGACCAAATACGTTTGGTCATCACTTTGTCCATCGCAATGGCAGAGGCCATCACGCCAGAGCCGGTGTAGGGAATCTCCAACAACTCCAATGCGCCTTGGACAGATCCATCTTCACCATAGCGCCCATGCAAGGCAATGAACGCATGGGTAAAGCTTTGCTGGGTGAGTTGGTCCATGGCT
>RFTR01000051.1 GCA_009923345.1 Betaproteobacteria bacterium | reverse complement strand
TCGCGCAGTGGTGAAGGTTTTGTCGCCATCAGCCCCGAAGCGCGCAAGAAATTTTGGCTCGATCGCAAACGCACGGCCGCTATCAGTCGTCACACCAATGCCTTCAAGATCAACGAAGACGTCGTCATACCCCTGCCACGCATGGGCGAGTACACCGACGGCATCGAGCGCTTAAATATCGAACTCTCTTTGCGCAACAAGCTCGACTTGTGTGACGCCTTGGATGCATTTTTTGCTGAAGGCAATTTGCCGTTGGGCGCGATGGATGACGCCAATGACGTGCCTTCGCCAGAGCTTCTAGGTGAGCGCGTTCAACAAGCGCGTGCGGTGTTGGCCGATGTGCGTGGCACATGGCAGCAGTGGCTGGACAACTGCGACGCACTGTTCTCGCAACTGCAAGACCACAGCCTACGCGCGAGTTGGAAAACGCAAATTCGTGCCGTGCTCGAAAACGTTTTCACAGGCGCGCAGTTCCAACCCATCTTGGACGAATGCAATGCCATTCACCAACGTGTTCTCAAAGGCCGCGTCTGGATTGCTTTGCACATGCACGCAGGTGACGGCAATGTGCACACCAACATCCCCGTCAACAGCGACAACTATGTGATGCTGCAAACCGCCCACGAGGCGGTGGCCCGCATCATGGTGCTGGCGCGTTCATTGGATGGCGTGATTTCTGGTGAGCACGGCATCGGCATCACCAAGCTTGAGTTTTTGACAGACGCTGAGTTGCAGCCGTTTGCCGACTATAAGAAGCGGGTCGATCCTGAGGGGCGTTTCAACAAAGGTAAATTATTGCGCCATGATGCATCTCAGAACATTGTTCGCGACGCTAATCTGAGTCAAGCCTACACCCCTAGTTTTGGTTTGATGAGCCACGAGTCACTCATCATGCAGCAGTCTGACATTGGTGCTATTGCCGACAGCGTCAAAGATTGTTTGCGTTGTGGCAAGTGCAAGCCTGTTTGCGCGACCCATGTGCCGCGCGCGAATTTGCTCTACAGCCCACGTAACAAAATTTTGGCGACGTCTTTGTTGGTCGAGGCCTTCTTGTACGAGGAGCAAACACGTCGTGGTGTGTCGATCAAACATTGGCAAGAGTTCGAAGACGTGGCCGACCATTGCACCGTCTGCCACAAGTGCCTCTCGCCTTGCCCTGTGAAGATTGACTTTGGTGAGGTGTCCATGAATATGCGCAACCTCTTGCGCAAGATGGGCCAAAAAACATTCAGGCCTGGCAATGCGGCTGCGATGTTCATGCTCAACGCCACCAACCCTGAGACCATTAAGTTTGCGCGCAGTGCTATGGTCGATGTGGGCATGAAGTTGCAACGCTTTGCCAATGACGTGTTGCGCGTGGTCGCGCGTAAGCAAACTAATGCGCCGCCTGCCACGGTGGGGACTGCGCCCGTCAAGCAGCAGATCATCCACTTCATCAACAAGAAGATGCCGGGCAACTTGCCTAAAAAAACTGCGCGTGCTTTGTTGGACATCGAAGACAAAGACTACGTGCCCATCATCCGTAACCCTCAAACTACCACCTCAGATACTGAGGCCGTGTTCTATTTCCCTGGTTGTGGTTCTGAACGTTTGTTCAGCCAAGTAGGACTCGCCACCCAAGCCATGCTGTGGCATGCGGGTGTGCAAACGGTATTGCCGCCTGGTTATCTGTGTTGTGGTTATCCACAGCGCGGCAGTGGTCAGTTTGACAAGGCAGAAAAAATCATCACGGATAACCGCGTGTTGTTTCACCGTGTGGCCAACACGCTGAACTACCTCGACATCAAAACCGTGGTGGTGAGTTGCGGCACTTGCTATGACCAGTTGCAGGGCTACCAGTTCGACAAAATTTTCCCCGGCTGTCGCATCGTCGATATCCATGAGTATTTGTTGGAGAAGGGCATCCAACTCCATGCCGACCAGCAAGCTGGCTATTTATTCCACGATCCATGCCACAGCCCGATGAAGCAGCAAGATCCGATGAAGACGGTGAAGGCTTTGATGGGCGACCAAATCTTAAAAAGTGAACGTTGCTGTGGCGAGTCGGGCACCTTGGGCGTGACCCGACCTGACATTTCGACCCAGGTGCGCTTTCGCAAGGAAGAAGAGTTGCGCGCGGATGAAACGGCTTTGCGCGCCATGACGGGCGAGGCGAAGGGTGACTTAAAAATTCTCACCAGCTGCCCGAGTTGCTTGCAAGGACTCAGCCGCTATGGCAACGACTTGCAAAATGGCTTACTAGAGGCTGACTACATCGTGGTCGAGATGGCTAACAAAATTTTGGGCAAAGAGTGGATGGCGCAATATGTGCAAGTGGCTAATGCTGGCGGCATCGAAAGGGTATTGGTCTAAATGGCTGGACTAAAAACTGACTCTCCAACACCTGAGGACATCACCGCCCACAGTGCGAGTCGTGTGTTGGAAGTGAAATTTTCTGATGGTGAGACGTTTCGCATTCCGTTTGAACTGATGCGTGTCTATAGCCCTTCAGCTGAAGTCAAGGGGCATGGACCCGGGCAAGAAGTCTTGCAGACAGGTAAGCGCAATGTAGGCTTGCTAGACATAGAGCCCGTGGGCAACTACGCCATCAAGCCGACCTTCACCGATGGGCATGACAGTGGTTTGTTCACGTGGGAGTATTTGTACTTCTTAGGATCTGAACAAGACGGCTTGTGGGCAGACTACGAAAAGCGATTGGCCGATGCCGGCGTAACGCGCGACACGCCTATGCCAAGCGCCGCTGGCGGTGCGGGCGGCGCTTGTAGCAGCCACGGACACTAAAAAAATGAGTTCTACCCACTTCGGCTTTCAAACGGTGAACGCGCAAGATAAATCCAAGCACGTGCGCCGCGTGTTTGATTCGGTCGCTAGCAAGTACGACGTGATGAACGACCTGATGTCGTTGGGCTTGCACCGCTTGTGGAAGCACTACACCACCACCGTGGCAGATATCCGTCCTGGTTACCAAGTCTTGGATATCGCGGGTGGCACGGGCGATTTGTCTATGGCCTTCGCGAAACATGTCGGTCCCACTGGGCGTGTGGTGCACACCGACATCAACGAAGCCATGCTAAGCACAGGACGTGACCGTTTGGTTGACAACGGTTTCAATTTGCCGACCTTGGTATGCGACGCTGAGAAACTACCTTTTACCGACAATCACTTTGATGTAGTGAGTGTGGCCTTTGGCCTTCGCAACATGACCCACAAAGATGTGGCCTTGAAAGAAATGTGCCGCGTGCTCAAACCAAACGGTAAGCTCTTGGTGCTGGAGTTTTCGAAAGTCGCTAAGCCCTTGGAAAAACCCTACGACTGGTATTCCTTCAACATATTGCCTAAGCTAGGCAACTTGGTAGCGGGCGATGATGCGAGTTATCGTTACTTAGCTGAGTCGATTCGTATGCACCCCAGCCAAGAAGAACTCAAACAACTGATGAAGCAATCTGGCTTTGGTCACGTGGATTTTCACAACATGAGCGCGGGTGTGGTGGCGTTACATGTGGGTATCAAGTGCTGATGCACAGAGGTGCAGCTTTTACTTACAAATTAGGAGATGACATGAAAAATTGGATCACAGTGGTCATGATGTCCATGGCATTTGTTTGCGTTCCAGCCGACGCAGCCAAGCGTTTGGGTGGCGGTAAGTCAATGGGGCAGCAGTCCAACCAAGTTACCCAACGAGAAGCAGCTAAGCCCTCGACACCTAATGCAGCGCCCAACGCTGCACCCCATTCAACGCCGCCTGCACCTGCCGCAGCGCCCAGCCGACCATGGGCTGGAATGCTGGGCGGGTTGGCTGCAGGTTTGGGTCTTGCGTGGCTTGCGCATTCGCTGGGCTTTGGTGCAGAGTTTGGCCAGTTCCTGATGTTTGGATTGTTGGCCTTGGTCATCATGATGGTGGTCGGTATGTTCATGCGCCGTCGTGCAACGCCTGCGCATGAGAACAGCAGCCCTTACGCTTTTGAGGGCGCACACAGAACGGCTGATATCCAAACACCAACGCAATACAACCCTAAGAATGTAGGTAACGATGCATCTGCGCGTCCTAACGACACGGATCCTGCATACCAACCTGCTGCACCGCGATCCAGTGCCATCATTGGCTCAGCTTTGACGGGAGACCAAACATGGGGCGTGCCTGCGGGGTTTGATACGCAAGGCTTTGTGAATGCAGCCAAACAAAACTTTATGTTGTTGCAAAGCGCATGGGATGCTGCAGATATCCCAACACTGCGCACCATGATGACCGATGCCATGGTCGAAGAAATCAAAACCCAACTCGCAGAGCGAGAGTCCACAGCTGGTGGTCAGCCCAATCAGACAGATGTCGTCATGCTCGAAGCCAAAATGCTTGGCATAGAAGAACTCCCCACCCACTACATGGCGAGTGTGGAGTTCTCGGGTTTGATTCGCGAAGAGCCGTCTTCTGGCCCCACGCCATTTAGAGAAGTGTGGAATATGTCCAAGCCCAAAGACGGCAGCATGGGCTGGTTGGTCGCAGGCGTTCAAGCACTGCAATAAAAAAGGAATAATTGGGGGCTATGGCAACACAGTTCCCCTTTCCTTGGCTGATCGACGAGGCCCAACAACGCGTCATCTTATTTATCAACCATGTGTTGATGCAAGAACCAGCCGCGCGTGATCGTTTGCAGCGCCAAAAAGGTCGCAGCATACAACTGGTGTGGCGTGATTTCGTTTTTCAATGCGTGTGCACACCTGCTGGCTTAATGGAGTGGGTGACGTCTAGCGAATCAACAAAACCAGATTTGATTTTGCAGGTCAACGAGCCTTCACCGTTCGTATTGGCCAAGGCTGTCTTGCAAGGCGACAAGCCCCCGATTCGTATAGAGGGTGATGTGCAGTTGGCGGCAGAGGTCAATTGGTTGATAGACCATGTGCGTTGGGATGTCGAGGAAGACCTCTCGCGCATCATCGGCGATGCGCCGGCCCACATGATGGCGCAAAACGCTAAAAAGGTGGTCGAAGCCTTGCGCATTTTTGTCCTCAACAAAATGCCTATGAGATCTGGAACGAAAGACTCTATATGACCCGTTTGTTTCGCGGTGTCTACATCGTCTTTATTGTTCTGCGCTATGGGCTAGACGAGTTGGTGTTGACGAGCTTCCAAAGACCTGCTCTGCGCTTGTTGGCTCGCATTGTGTCGATTGGTCGAGATTTGTCTGCCCCGCGCGGACAACGGTTGCGCGAAGCCTTGGAGCGCTTGGGTCCCATCTTTGTGAAGTTCGGCCAAGTGCTCTCTACCCGACGAGATTTGCTGCCCTTTGATATCGCAGACGAGTTGGCCATGCTGCAAGAGCGCGTACCCCCTTTCCCGTCAGAGCAAGCGGTGGCCATCATCGAGCGCGCATTTGCCAAACCCTTGGGTGAGATATTCACAGAGTTCACCCTGCAACCCGTTGCCAGTGCGTCGATCGCGCAAGTGCACTTTGCGGCCATCGTTGACCGCAACGGTGTACGACGTGAAGTCGCGGTGAAAGTCTTGCGCCCAGGCATGCTCGAAGTCATCAACAAAGACTTGAGTCTCATGCGCATGTTGGCCAATTGGGTGGACCGTCTGTCGGTCGACGGCAAGCGCCTCAAGCCCAAAGAAGTTGTTGCCGAGTTTGATAAGTACCTGCACGACGAATTAGATTTGGTGCGAGAAGCAGCCAACGCGACACAACTGCGTCGCAATATGGACGGCTTAAACCTCGTCTTGATTCCAGAAATGTTTTGGGACTTCTGCCACACCGACGTGATGGTGATGGAACGCATGAAGGGCATACCCATCAGCCAAGTAGACCGCTTGCGAGAAGCGGGAGTCGATATTCCAAAACTCGCGCGCGACGGTGTCACCATTTTTTTCACGCAAGTTTTTCGCGATGGTTTTTTCCATGCAGACATGCATCCGGGCAACATCCAAGTTAGCGTGGACCCTGCCACTTTTGGGCGCTATGTGTCGCTCGACTTTGGAATTGTGGGCACGCTCACTGAGTCAGACAAAGAGTACTTGGCGCAAAACTTCGCCGCGTTCTTCAGGCGTGACTACAAGCGTGTGGCAGAGTTGCATGTGGAGTCTGGTTGGGTTCCAGCAGACACGCGCATAGACGAACTCGAGTCTGCCATTCGCGCTGTGTGCGAGCCTTACTTTGACCGTCCTTTGAAAGAGATTTCTTTAGGCCTGGTGTTGATGCGTTTATTTCAAACCTCACGACGCTTCAATGTCGAGATACAGCCCCAATTGGTGCTGCTACAAAAAACCTTGCTCAATATTGAAGGCCTAGGCCGCCAACTCGACCCAGAGTTAGATTTGTGGAGCACTGCCAAGCCTTTCTTGGAAAAGTGGATGCTCGACCAAGTCGGACCCAAAAAACTTTGGCAACAACTCAAGGATGAGGCGCCACGTTATGCCAAGCTCTTGCCCGAGTTGCCGCGCTTGGTGCATGATTTCTTGAAGCACCGCCAACACAATAATAATGCGTCGCTTGACGCATTGATCGAATCTCAGCGCCAAACCAACCGATTGTTGCAACGCCTGATATGGGCGGGCATTGGTTTTGTCGGGGGCTTGGCTGCCATGCAATTATTCACTCATCTTCATTAACCTATGTTGCTCGCACTCGTTTTTGTTTATTTGCTCATCACTATTGCCATTGGGTTGTTGGCTGCCAAGAAGGTGCACAACTCGGCGGACTTCGCCATCGCTGGACGCCATCTGCCTTTGGCAATGATCGTCACCACCACATTTGCGACGTGGTTTGGATCCGAAACTGTTTTGGGTATTCCAGCCAAGTTTGTCAACGGCGGCTTGCAAGGCGTGGTGGAAGATCCATTTGGTGCGGGTTTTTGTTTGATCTTTGTGGGGCTGTTCTTTGCGGGCAAGCTCTACAAAATGACACTCCTGACTATCAGCGACTACTACCGAGAGCGCTACGGTCGCGTGGTGGAGGTGGCTTGCTCACTCATCATCATGCTGAGTTATTTGGGTTGGGTCTCTGCGCAGGTTACCGCTTTGGGTTTGGTGTTTAACGTTCTCTCCGGTGGGGCGATCAGCGTGCCTTGGGGCATGGTGATTGGTGTTGTCTCTATCTTGGCCTACACCTTGTTTGGCGGGATGTGGTCGGTCGCTATCACTGACTTTATCCAAATGATTATTTTGGTGGTGGGCTTGTCGGTGTTGGCTGTGTTTGCCGCTGACCAAGCGGGTGGCGCAGACAAGGTCGTGGCCTTGGCAGTCAGCCAGGACATGTTCAAGTTTTGGCCTGAACCCACTTTCAAAGAGATTGCATTTTTTATAGCAGCTGCGGTCACCATCATGTTTGGATCTATCCCGCAACAAGATGTGTTTCAGCGCGTAATGTCGGCCAACAGTGTCAAGGCCGCTACGCATGGCCCGGTGATCGGCGGCATTTGCTACATCTTGTTTGCGTTTGTGCCGATGTTTTTGGTGGTCAGCGCCATGATCATCATGCCCGAGAAGGCCACAAGCTTGATAGCCGAAGACCCACAAAAAGTATTGCCCACTTTGGTGATGGAGCAAATGCCGTTTGTCATGCAGGTGCTCTTCTTTGGTGCTTTGTTGTCGGCCATCAAGTCGTGCGCCTCGGCTACTTTGCTAGCCCCCAGTGTTACCTTCACGGAAAATATATGGCGCCAATTCAACCCGCACCAAAGCGACCAGCAGGAGCTGCGTGCCATGCGTGTCACCGTCTTGGGTTTTAGTGCCATCGTGCTCTGCTACGCCATCCTGATGCAAGGCACATCGATTTACGAAATGGTCTCTAGCGCTTACCAAGTGCCACTTGTTGGCGCCTTCGTGCCATTGACCTTTGGCTTGTATTGGAAAAGGGCCTCTACCCAAGGAGCGATTGCAGCGATTGTTCTAGGCCTCTCAGTTTGGGTAGTGTTGTTATTCACCCCTTTAGGCGAGGAATTTCCTGCGCAGTTAGCGGGTTTGTTGGCAAGTCTGTTGGGCATGGTTGTCGGCTCACTAGCGCCCCAATTTATCCACAACACGCACGCAAGCCACCACAAGCTCTCTGGGACTTGAAATCAGGCGCTCGACCTATAATTGACGGTTTTACCCACCGTCTACCATGCCTATTTACGCTTACAAATGCAGCGCCTGCGGCCATGCCAAAGACGTCTTGCAAAAAATATCGGACGATCCACTCACTGAGTGCCCTGCGTGTCATGCGGCAACATTTACCAAACAACTAACAGCTGCAGGTTTTCAGCTCAAAGGCTCGGGTTGGTACGCGACTGATTTCAAGGGTGGCACTAATGCACCCGCTCCCGCAGCCACTGAGGGAGGTACTTCAGCCGATGGTGCATCTTCAAAAGGTGGGTCCTCTGGCGCAACCTCATCAGGCGATGTTTCTGGTGGAGGTTCTGCTTCAACAAACGGTGGCTCGAGTGCGGTTGCTGCTGCTCCAGCTACAACTTCTAGTTCAACTACCAGCGCTGCATCGTGTGGCGCCTCTTGTGCTTGCCACTAATGCCATTTAAAAAATACCTCTTCGCTGGCTTGTTGGTGTGGACGCCTTTGGCTATCACCGTTTGGGTGCTAACTTGGTTGGTTGGCGTCATGGACGGCATATTCATCAGCGCTGTCTCGAGCTTGAATCCCTTGGTGTCCTCTGAAACAGTTTCTGCACTGCGCCAAATGCCTGGCTTGGGCGTAGTTATTGTGTTCCTAGGGTTGATGGTCTCAGGAGCCTTGGTCTCCAACGTCGCAGGACGTTGGTGGATGCGCCAGTGGAACAAGCTATTTACCCGCATCCCTGTTTTTAAGACGGTTTACACCAGCGTCAAAAAAGTCTCCGACACACTTTTCTCTAGCAACGGCACGGCATTTCGCCAAGCCCTGTTGGTGCAGTACCCTCACGCGGGCAGTTGGACGATTGGTTTTCAGTCGGGCGTTGCCAGTGGAGAGGTCGCATCTAAATTAGGCGACAACTACATCAGCGTCTATGTACCCACCACGCCCAACCCGACAAGCGGATTCTTTTTATTGATGCAACGCAAAGACGTGATCGAACTCGAACTCAGCGTTGATGAGGCGTTGACCTACGTTATTTCTATGGGAGCAGTGGCGCCCTCCAGCACACTTAAGATTCAAGAAAAGAGAAATTAAAAATGGCTATGCGCTCCCATTACTGTGGTCTGGTGACCGAGGCCCTCAACGGGCAAAACGTCGAGTTGTGTGGATGGGTAAACCGTCGCCGTGACCATGGTGGCGTGATCTTCATCGACCTGCGTGACCGCGAAGGCCAGTGCCAGGTGGTGTGCGACCCAGACCGTGCAGAGATGTTCAAGATAGCTGAAGACGTGCGCAATGAGTACTGCGTGCAGATCAAAGGCTTGGTGCGTTTACGGCCCGAAGGCACGACCAACGAAGGCATGAAGAGCGGCAAGATTGAAGTACTGTGCCATGAACTCATCGTGCTCAATGAGTCCGTCACGCCACCATTCCAAATTGATGACGAGCATTTGTCAGAGACCACCCGTCTGACACACCGCGTGTTGGACCTGCGTCGCCCCTACATGCAAAACAACCTCATGCTGCGCTACCGCGTATCTATGGAAGTGCGTAAGTTTTTAGACGCCAATGGTTTTGTGGATGTAGAGACACCGATGCTCACCAAGAGCACGCCTGAAGGAGCACGTGACTACCTCGTGCCCAGCCGCGTACATGACGGTCAGTTTTTTGCACTGCCCCAGTCGCCGCAGTTGTTCAAACAGTTGTTGATGGTGGCTGGCTTTGACCGTTACTATCAAATCACCAAGTGTTTCCGCGACGAAGACTTGCGTGCAGACCGCCAGCCTGAATTCACGCAGATAGATATTGAGACTTCCTTTATGACGGAAGAAGAGATACGTGAGCTCTTCCAAGGAATGATCAAAACTGTCTTCCGTAACGCGATCGGTGTCGACTTGGGCGTATTTCCCGTTATGACTTACCAAGACGCGATGTTCAAGTATGGTTCAGACAAACCCGACCTGCGCGTGAAGATGGAGTTCACCGAAGTCACCAAGGTCATGCAAGACGTGGACTTCAAAGTGTTCTCTGGCGCGGCGCAAATGAAGGGCGGTCGTGTCGTCGCGTTGCGTGTGCCTGGTGGCGCACGCGAAGAGGGCGGACTCAGCCGTGGCGAGATCGATGCTTATACCGAGTTCGTCAAAATTTATGGCGCCAAGGGCTTGGCTTACATCAAGGTCAATGAAGTGGCCAAGGGCCGTGATGGATTGCAAAGCCCCATAGTCAAAAACTTGCACGACGGCGCTATCGCTGAAGTCATTGCGCGCACGGGCGCCAAGGACGGCGACTTAATTTTCTTTGGTGCAGACAAGGCCAAGGTAGTGAATGATGCAATTGGTGCCTTGCGCGTCAAGATTGGCCACAGCGAATTTGGTCGTAAAAATGGTTTGTTCGAAGACCGCTGGGCGCCTATGTGGGTGATTGATTTCCCGATGTTCGAGTACGACGAAGAGTCAGAGCGTTACAC
>RFTR01000006.1 GCA_009923345.1 Betaproteobacteria bacterium | reverse complement strand
TGGTAGTAACACGCCTCAAAGTGTAGGCAGTCCACCCGTTCTAATGCGCCCCAGTAGCGTCCATATGCCACTGCGTTATCGCTTCCTAAAGCGTGAACGGCAATCAAACTGCAGGCTATGGATTGCCCTTCTCGTTGAGCAACAAACAAGACCCAGTTATCGGCCATGCGGTCTTGCATGGATTGGAAAAAACTACGGCTTAGGTAGGGGGCGTTTCCGTGTTCAAGATAAGTGCGTTCGTAACAGTTATAAAAAAAATCCCAGTCTTGAGTGGAAATTTCTGAACCCGAGCGCGTTTGAAAAGTAACTCCAGCTTCTTGCACGCGTCGGCGTTCCTGTTTGATCTTTTTACGTTTTTCTTGTGACAGCGAAGTGAGAAAGTGATCGAAGTCTGTGAATTGTGCATTGCGCCAATGGAATTGCACAGTTTGTCTTTGCATCAAACCCAGTGCATCGCAGGCTAAGCGATCTTGCGGACTGGTAAACAGCAGATGTAATGAGGACAAGCCTTGTTCTTTGCAAAGATCCAAAACGGAAGTCAGCAAATGTGTGCGAATGTCGCTATTTAACGCCAGTAATCGAGTGCCTGGCACGGGTGTGAATGGAACAGCCACCAATCCTTTTGGGTAATAAGCAAGCCCATGTTCCCCGTAAGCATTGGCCCAGGCCCAATCAAATACATATTCGCCATAAGAATGGCTTTTTAAATAGAGGGCGCAAGCAGCAACAAGTTGGTTATCTTGCCAAAGCGTGATGAACTGAGGTTTCCAGCCAGTTTTAGGCGATGCGCTGCCGCTTTCGTGCAAGGCTGCCAAATAGGCGTGCGATATAAAGGGCGTGGGCGCGTCTTGTTGCGCACACAAGCCATCCCACATTTGCGCAGGGATATCGCGAGGGTCTTGGTAGACGCGGGTGACATAATCCATTGACGTACTAGCCCTGTTGGAATGTTGTTTTTGTTTTCACGTTTGCCATGACTTTAAAGATCTGTGTTGCTCAATTGAATTTTGTCGTAGGTGACATGCAGGGCAATGCACAAAAGATCATCGATTGTGCGCAAAAAGCCTACGTGGATGGTGTCAGATTGGTTATCACACCTGAATTGTCTATTTGTGGCTACGCCGCAGAAGATTTGTTTTTGCGAAGCTCTTTCGTCCAGGCCTGTGATGATGCCCTGAAAACAGTAGCCCAAGCCCTCAGCGGGTTAAAAGGCTTACATGTGGTGGTCGGCCATCCCGTTGGTGATGACGCACGCACCAAGTCAGTTGCGATCCAAAGACGTTTCAATATGGCGTCAGTGCTGTCAGATGGAAAAGTGGTGGCCCAATACGCCAAGCGCGAGTTACCCAATTACCAAGTATTTGATGAGCGACGCTATTTCACGCCTGGCGAAAAACCCTGCGTCTTCGAGGTTGCAGGGGTTCGCGTGGGGCTCTTGATTTGCGAAGACGCATGGTTTGAAGTTCCAGCTTTGGATAGCAAATCTGCAGGAGCAGAGTTACTCGCAGTGATTAACGCTTCTCCATTTCACGTGGGCAAAGGGGATGAACGCGAACAAGCCATGCGGGCGCGTGTACAGAAAACTGAATTGCCTTTGATTTACGCCCACTTGGTAGGCGGACAAGACGAAGTCGTATTTGAAGGGCGCTCATTTGCATTGAATTCGGATGGCGCTTTAGTGGGTCGTGCAAAGAGTTTTGAAGTGCAGCCATTCATGGTGTCTGTGGATCTCTCTGAACCAACGCCTCAATTAAAAGCAGACATCGCAGAAGAAGGCTCTTTAGAAGGCGATTTATGGCACGCCTTGGTATTGGGTGTACGCGACTACATCGGCAAAAACGGTTTTCCAGGCGCTTTACTAGGCTTGTCTGGAGGTATTGATTCAGCATTGGTATTGGCAATCGCCGTCGACGCATTAGGCGCAGACAAAGTTCGCGCAATCATGATGCCCTCGCCCTATACCGCTGAAATAAGTTGGGTAGATGCACGAGACATGGCAAAGCGCATGCAGGTGCGTTATGAAGAGGTGTCTATCGTTCCAGAGTTTGAAGCATTTTTAGCTTCTCTCAAGACTAATTTCGCAGGCACTGCTTTGGATGCTACGGAAGAAAATATCCAAGCCCGTATCAGGGGAACGATGTTGATGGCCTTGTCCAATAAATTTGGATCCATTGTTTTGACCACGGGTAATAAGAGCGAAATGGCAACCGGCTATTGCACCTTGTATGGCGATATGGCGGGTGGCTTCGCGGTCATCAAAGATGTTGCAAAGACCTTGGTGTTTCGATTGGCACGTTGGCGCAATTTGCACAACCCTTACGGAACCTGTGATCAGCCGATTCCAGAGCGGATCATCACGCGTCCCCCCAGCGCGGAACTGCGCCCCGACCAAAAAGACCAAGACTCTTTGCCGCCTTATGAAGTGTTGGACGAGATCGTGTCGCGATTTATGGAAAATGACCAAAGTCCCGACGAAATCGTTGCAGCTGGAATGCCTGCAGATGCAGTGGCCCAAGTGACCCGTTTGATTCGGCTGAATGAATACAAACGACGCCAATCGCCTGTGGGAATTCGCGTGACCCACCGCAGTTTTGGCAAAGATTGGCGTTATCCTATTACCAACAAATTTCGTGCTTAAACAAGGATTGCAAAATGAAACTAATTACTGCGGTTATCAAACCATTCAAACTCGAAGAAGTGCGTGAATCTTTGGCAGCCTGCGGTGTCACTGGTCTCACGGTGACTGAAGTCAAGGGCTTTGGCCGTCAAAAAGGCCATACCGAGTTATATCGTGGTGCTGAGTATGTGGTCGACTTTTTGCCGAAAGTGAAGGTCGAAGTTGTTGTGCAGTCTTCCGATGTGGACCAGTGCGTTGAGGCTATTGTTCGCGCGGCTCGCACTGGCAAGATTGGTGACGGTAAGATTTTTATCACTTCCGTTGAGCACGTGGTACGCATCCGTACTGGCGAGGAAGACGCTGCAGCTATTTAATTAGCAACTTAGCGCTACAGCCCTGGGGCAATTGTCTGCGGACTAAACCCGGCGTCCTGTACCAAAGTACGTAACAGTTCTGTCGGATGTGCGCTTGTTTTGATAAGCTCCATTTGCGAGTCACTTAAAAAACCTTGTGCGACACTAGATTGCACAAAAGCTAACAAACCATCATAGTAGCCATTGGTGTTTAGGAGCCCAATGGGTTTGTCGTGATAGCCCAATTGACGCCAAGTCCATATTTCGAAGAATTCTTCGAAAGTGCCAATACCACCAGGCAAGGCTAAAAAGACATCGGAACGTTCGGCCATCATTTGCTTGCGCTCATGCATGGTGTCTACGACATGCAATTCATCGCACGCGATGCGCGGTTTTTCCTTAGATTGAAGAGCAGTGGGAATGATGCCTACGACGCGTCCACCAGCCTCCATGGTGGACTTCGCTACCAATCCCATTAAGCCATTTTCACCACCACCATAGACCAATTGGCCTTGGTGAGAGCCAATCCACTGCCCTACTTCTTGGGCGACTTGGACGTAGAGGGGTGAAGCGCCGTTGCGCGATCCGCAGTAGACACAAATTGAAAAAGCAGGGGTTTTATTCATAGGTGGCTAAATTTTCGTCACTCTGTTGGGGTGTTGTGGTGACCTCGGATCGAATCAAGCGTGTTCCGGCCCATACATCGTGCCAAAAATGGCCTTGTCCTTGGAAGCGTGTTGACAAGGCCCACACAGCAACCCAAATACCCAAAGTTAGCAGGCTATTGAGTCCAGAATATGAAAGCACACTTGACACACACAAAGGCGGTAGAAACCAAACCCAGCAGTAAAGAAAACGCACTAAAGCTTTTTTTTGCGACAAAGGCTTACCGAAACTGTCGACGATTCGTATGTGCCAAGTTTTCATAGCCAATGTTTGTCCCTTATGCCAAAACCAAGTGAAGTAAATGGCTAAGACTAGAAATACAAAAGCTTGCAGACCATGGCGGTTATCCAGCGCGTATCGGGTTTGACTGAGCGTGCTAAAAAGATACCCCGCTATAAAAATCACTGCAAAAAGCAATATGCCTTCATACAGCCAGCAGGCCATGCGACGTTTCAAACTGGGGGAGGGAAGATCGGCAGAAAGCACGATCTCAGAAGACGGAACCATTACTGCGTGGTAGCGCTTTCAGGCACGGGCGCGGTGGCAGAAGGGGAAGTCGTGGGCAACAGCGTTGCGGGAGATGCTTGGTTAGATGCGATGCGTGGCAAGGGTTTATTACCGCTGGCAGTCGGCGGAGAGGCTAATTTATCAGACGCGACAGGTTTTATAGCGGGGGCACCGCCACTCACTGGACGTGCTTGTTGTGAAGCAAGTTTTTGTTTTTCTTCAGGAGTGAGGGTTTGGTAGGCCTCCCACTTAGCCCGCTTATCTTCACTGGGAAGTTGTTGCGCTCCAGCGAAGTTCAATCTAGCAGCAGCACGTTGTTGGGGGCTCAATGCGGCCCATTCCTGCATACGGCTTTGAATCGTGATCTGCTCTTGGTCGGAAAGTTGAAGAAAGTTTTGAGAAACAGCAAGCCACTTGCGTTTGTGAGTTGCTGTCATAGTGGGCCATAGATCGGCGAGTGGCTTTAGTACTTGTTGCTGCGGGGCGCTGAGTTGCGACCATGCAGGGCCGACATTTTTATCAACGGATTTTTCAACGGCGCTAGTGATTTGCGCTTGAACAGATGAGACGGGGAGGATGAGGAATAACCCGCCGAAAACAAGGAAGGGCGCAATATTTTGGGTAAGTGTGTAAAGACTCCAGCGAGGCATTCGTAAGTTTTACTCTTGTTTCTCGGTTAACGTGGGCAATTTTAAGAATTGCAAAAACCCAGGGTCAGCGTAGGCAGAAGGGGGCAAATCGTCGGCAAGTAAGGCCGCATCAACTTCGGCTAATTGATTGGCGCGGTCGTCATCGACGAAGTTTTTGATGGTGGCGAGACCTGCCACAAGGGCAATCAAAGGTAGCAATGAACCAATACGGTTCCAAATATTGAGGCCTTCATCTCCGCCGTTAAGCAGGGCAAGACCGTTTTGTACAACCGTTTGGGGGCTGGTTTGCACCGACATAGCGCGCGCAGCGACTGCACGGGTACGCGCTGCGCGCAGGCGTTCGCTGATGTCATGCGGTAAATCGGCTACCGCAGCGTCTAAATGCGCCGCAATACGAAGACCAAATTGGTTGTGCGTGGTTTCCATCGTCTGTATGTCTGATCTTGTCATGGTTTAATTCCCTTTGCAGTCAGCGCTTTATGTAGTGATTGTATTGCTCTTGAGCAATGTGTTTTAACACTTCCTTCTGAACATCCCATAGCCGCAGCCGTCTCTGCGACATCTAAGTCCTCCCAATAACGCAGCAGGAAGGCTTCTCGTTGACGTGTAGGCAATTTTTGTACCTCATCTTCGATATCGTGGAAATTGGCGGAACTGGCGTAATTCTCCTCTGCGCTTTGTACTTTGGGATTGTTATCACTTTGTGTCAATGACTCCAGAATGTCAAATTCGTCATTGTCCGAGCCTGATTCAAAGTCGCTGAAGTTGCTAAATAGCGCTTTTTTGGTTTTATTGCGGCGGAACCAATCAAGCGTTGTATTGGACAAAATCCGTTGAAACAGCATCGGCAATTCCATTGCGGGTTTGTCGCTGTAGTGTTCAGCGAGCTTCATCATGCTGTCTTGCACGATGTCAAGGGCCGCTTCGTCATCTCGCACGTGATAAATCGAGCGTTTAAATGCTCGTTTTTCAACACTTTGCAGAAAGTCAGAAAGTTCTTTTTCGGTGGCCACTCAGAAAAATACCGTGGTTTGGATTCGGCCGCGATTATGTCATTGGCCACACGTATTAGACATTTGGTATGAAAGTGCCGCAGAAAATGCAATAATGCGCGTTGCAATTCGACAAAAAAATGGCAAACGGGTCTCAGTCCGGCGCGATGACATATGCGTCCATGGCTGAAGGTCCAAAGTTTCGACACTGCCCCAAAAGAGTGAGTGAAGAAGCACCCCAGGTTTTTCATTGTAGAAATTCACTAAGGTTAAAAATGGAAAAAACAATCGCGGAAAAGACTTCCGCCGCCCCAGTGAGCGGGCAATCCAAAGATTTGATGGGGGCTGAAATCCTTGTCAAAGCTCTTCAAGCAGAAAACGTCAAATTTGTGTGGGGCTACCCTGGTGGTGCAGTTCTCTACATCTATGACGCTATTTTCAAACAAGACACTTTCAAGCACGTTCTAGTGCGTCACGAGCAAGCAGCGGTGCATGCAGCGGACGGTTATGCACGTGCCACTGGCGAAGTGGGCGTTGCATTGGTCACATCTGGTCCTGGCGTAACTAACGCTGTTACTGGCATTGCGACAGCCTACATGGACAGCATCCCGATGGTGATCATCACTGGGCAAGTGCCTACGCATGCGATTGGCTTGGATGCCTTCCAAGAATGCGACACCGTGGGCATCACGCGTCCTATTGTCAAGCATAACTTCCTTGTCAGCGACGTGCGCGATTTGGCGATGGTCATGAAAAAGGCTTTTCACATTGCACGTAGCGGCCGTCCTGGACCTGTGGTGGTGGACATTCCAAAAGACGTGTCGTTCAAGAAAACGCCTTACGATGGCTACCCCGCAGACGTGCAGATGCGCTCGTACAACCCTGTGCGCAAGGGCCATGGCGGTCAAATTCGCAAAGCTTTGCAACTTCTTATGGCCGCCAAGCGCCCCTATATCTACACCGGCGGCGGTGTGTTGCTAGGCAATGCGTCGCAAGAACTGCGCACCTTGGTCGACATGCTGGGCTATCCCTGCACCAACACCTTGATGGGCTTGGGCGCATACCCCGCAAGTTCTCCGAAATTTCTCGGCATGCTCGGCATGCATGGCACTATCGAAGCCAACAACGCCATGCAGCATTGCGATGTGTTGTTAGCCGTTGGTGCCCGTTTTGACGACCGAGTGATTGGCAACCCCAAGCACTTCGCGCAAAACGAACGCAAGATTATCCATATCGACATCGATCCTTCGAGCATATCTAAGCGCGTCAAGGTCGACGTGCCAATCGTCGGCGACGTCAAAGACGTATTGGTCGAGATGATCGACATGATCAAAGAATCCGCGCTAAAGCCAGACGCCAAGGCTTTGGCCGGCTGGTGGGAAACCATTGAAGGCTGGCGTAGCCGCGATTGTTTGAAATACGACCGCGACAACCAAACCGTGATCAAACCCCAGTTTGTGATCGAAACCCTGCACAACATGACTAAGGGCACTGACACCTACATCACGTCAGACGTAGGCCAGCACCAAATGTGGGCAGCTCAGTATTACGGTTTCGACGAGCCACGCCGTTGGATCAATTCCGGTGGTTTGGGCACCATGGGCGTGGGTATTCCTTACGCGATGGGCATCAAACTCGCCAAACCAGACAGCGAGGTTTTTTGTGTCACTGGCGAAGGCTCGGTACAAATGTGTATCCAGGAACTTTCCACCTGTTTGCAATACAACACACCGATCAAAGTCTTGGCATTGAATAACCGCTATTTGGGCATGGTGCGTCAGTGGCAAGAGGTCGAATACGAAAGTCGTTACAGCCACAGCTATATGGACGCTTTGCCCAACTTCGTGAAATTAGCCGAGGCTTATGGCCATGTCGGCATGTTGATCGAGCGTCCGCAAGATGTCGAGCCCGCTCTGCGCGAAGCCCGCAAACTCAAAGACCGTACGGTGTTTTTGGACATTCGCACTGACCCCTTAGAGAACGTGTTCCCCATGGTGCAAGCCGGCAAGGGAATTACTGAAATGCTGCTCGGCAGCGAAGATCTGTAAGTGGGGAGGGCACTATGAAACACATCATCTCCCTCATGATTGAAAACGAACCCGGCGCTTTGTCGCGGGTTGTCGGACTTTTCTCCGCCCGCGGTTACAACATCGAGTCACTCACCGTAGCGCCGACCGAAGACCTAAGCCTCTCACGTATGACCATCCAAACCCATGGCTCAGACGACGTGATTGAACAAATTACCAAGCACTTGAACCGCCTCATCGAAGTGGTGAAAGTGGTCGACCTGACCGAAGGCGCTTACACCGAACGCGAGCTGATGCTCGTCAAAGTGCGCGCCGTGGGCAAAGAGCGCGAAGAAATGAAGCGCATGGCCGATATCTTTCGCGGTCGCATCATCGATGTGACAGAGAAAAGTTATACCTTGGAACTGACTGGAGACGTTTCTAAGAACGACGCGTTCTTGGAAGCTATTGACCGCTCTGCCATCTTGGAGACGGTCAGAACAGGCGCCTGTGGCATTGGCCGCGGCGAGCGCATCCTGCGCGTATAAATTCACCCGAATCACCCAATTTTTAGGAGAGAGAGACCATGAAGGTTTATTACGACAAAGACTGTGACCTGAGCTTGATCAAAGGCAAAACCGTGGCCATCATTGGCTATGGGTCACAAGGCCATGCGCACGCGCAAAACTTAAACGACAGCGGTGTCAAAGTTGTGGTTGGCTTGCGCAAAGGTGGCGCTTCATGGGACAAAGTTGGCAAAGCTGGCTTGACTGTGATGGAAGTCAATGACGCTGTAAAGATGGCTGACGTCGTCATGATCTTGTTGCCTGACGAGCAAATTTCTGAGGTCTACAACAACAACGTGGCACCTCACATGAAGTCCGGCGCCTCATTGGCTTTCGCACATGGGTTCAACATCCACTACAACCAAGTTGTACCACGCGCTGACATTGACGTGTGGATGGTGGCGCCTAAGGCCCCAGGCCACACCGTACGTAGCACCTACACCCAAGGTGGTGGCGTGCCTCACCTGGTGGCTCTGCACCAAGACAAGAGCGGCAAGGCCCGTGATTTGGCATTGAGCTACGCCATGGCCAACGGTGGCGGCAAGGCCGGCATCATCGAAACGAACTTCAAAGAAGAAACCGAAACCGACTTGTTCGGCGAGCAAGCCGTTTTGTGCGGTGGCGCGGTCGAACTAGTCAAGATGGGTTTCGAAATCTTGGTCGAAGCTGGCTACGCACCTGAAATGGCTTACTTCGAGTGCTTGCACGAACTGAAGTTGATCGTCGACTTGATCTACGAAGGCGGTATCGCCAACATGAACTACTCGATCTCTAACAACGCGGAATTTGGCGAATACGTAACAGGCCCCGAAGTGATCAACGAAGAAAGCCGTGCCGCCATGAAGAACGCGCTCAAGCGCATCCAAAACGGTGACTACGCCAAGATGTTCATCCAAGAAGGCCGCTTGAATTACCCCAGCATGACAGCTCGTCGTCGTAACACCGCTGAACACCAAATCGAAGTGGTTGGTGGCAAGTTGCGCGCCATGATGCCTTGGATCGCCAAGAACAAATTGGTTGACCAAACCCGCAACTGATCGATCTGCATGACTGATTCCTCTCAACATTCAGCGGACGAAGCGCCGAACAAGCCCAGCAAGGGTATTTATGTCCTGCCTAACTTGTTCACCTTGGCCGCTTTGTTTGGAGGTTTCTATTCCATCGTGATGGCAATGAACGACCGTTTCGAGATGGCAGCGATTGGCGTTTTTTGCGCCATGGTGCTCGACAGCTTGGACGGACGCGTCGCACGGATGACCAACACGCAAAGCGCATTTGGCGAGCAAATGGATTCGCTCGCCGACATGGTGTCTTTCGGCGCCGCACCTGCTTTGATCTCCTACGAATGGGCGCTCAAAGGTATTGGCCGCTGGGGTTGGGTGGCTGCTTTTGTCTATTGCGCCTGTGCAGCCTTGCGTTTAGCTAGGTTCAACGTCAACACCGCAGTGGTTGACAGACGATTCTTCCAGGGCCTGCCATCGCCTGCAGCGGCCGCCTTAGTCATGGGCTTTATCTGGCTCATGAACGATATGGGCTACAGCGGTGCAGATGTGGTCTGGTTCACCTTTGCCATGTGTTTATTTGCCGGCTTGACGATGGTGACCAATGCACCGTTTTATAGCTTCAAAGATTTACGCATGAAGAAAAGTGTGCCTTTTGTAGTGATCGTATGCATTGCTTTAGCAATCGGTGTGATCAATATCCATCCTCCTGTTGTGTTGTTTGCTATGTTTGTGATGTACGGCCTGAGTGGTTATGTTCTTTATGCATGGAGAAAAGCCAAAGGCTTGCAAACCAGTGTGATCAGCACCTCCACCGATGAGCCAGATGAAGAAGGTCTTCATAAGTGAATGCTTTGCGGTGTTCAAGATTGTGTTAAATTCAAGACATGAACAAATTTTTGCTGGCACTACTACTGCTTTCCCCCAACGGGCGGAGTTGGTAGCGCACGCGCAAATCCACACAAGGCCCGTATGCAAACGCAGCGGGCCTTTTGCTTTGTGGGGTACACCAGCTGCAAGTTTTAAGATTGACAAGGAGTTCTGACCATGACTGACAAGCTCATTATTTTTGACACCACATTGCGTGACGGCGAACAGTCGCCTGGTGCCTCTATGACGCGCGACGAGAAATTGCGCATCGCCCGTCAGTTGGAGCGCTTGAAAGTCGACGTGATCGAGGCCGGATTCGCTGCCAGCTCGAATGGCGACTTTGACTGTGTGAAGTCCATTGCGAATGTCATCAAGGACTCAACGATTTGTTCACTTGCGCGTGCCAATGACCGCGATATTTCTCGCGCCGCCGAGGCGTTGCAAGGCGCCGCCAACGCGCGTATCCACATTTTTCTTGCCACCAGTGCTTTGCACATGGAAAAGAAGTTACGCATGTCGCCCGAGCAAGTGTTTGAGCAGGCGAAGCAAGCGACTCGTTTTGCTCGAAATTTGATGGGTGACATTGAATTTAGTCCTGAAGACGGCTATCGCAGCGATATGGATTTTCTTTGCCGTGTCCTCGAATCGGTCATCGCCGAAGGTGCCAGCACGATCAACGTGCCTGATACGGTCGGTTATGCCGTACCCGAGTTGTACGGTAACTTCATCAAAACCTTGCGTGAACGCATTCCTAACAGCGACAAAGCGATTTGGTCTGTGCATTGCCACAATGACTTAGGAATGGCGGTTGCCAATTCATTGGCGGGGGTGCAGATTGGCGGTGCCCGCCAAGTGGAGTGCACGATCAACGGTTTGGGTGAGCGCGCTGGTAACTGTTCACTAGAAGAAATTGTGATGGCGGTCAAAACGCGTAAAGACTATTTCAATTTAGACCTTGGCATCGATACTAAACAGATACTCGCAGCGAGTCGTATGGTCAGCCAAACAACCGGCTTTGTGGTCCAACCCAATAAAGCCGTGGTCGGTGCTAACGCATTTGCCCATGCCTCTGGTATCCACCAAGATGGCGTTCTTAAAGCGCGTGACACCTATGAAATCATGCGCGCCGAAGACGTGGGCTGGAGTGCCAACAAGATTGTGTTGGGCAAACTCAGCGGTCGCAACGCCTTCAAACAACGCTTAGAAGAACTCGGCGTTCAAATGGACAGCGAGAGCGAAATCAACGCTGCATTTTCAAGATTCAAAGAACTGGCCGATCGCAAAAGCGATATCTTTGACGAGGATATCTTGGCTTTGGTCAGTGAAGAAAGTGTTCTCAACGACAAAGAGCAGTTCGCGTTTGTGTCATTGGCACAACACAGCGAGACGGGTGAGCGTCCACATGCCAAGGTGGTTTTCACCGTTGCAGGTCGGGAAGTGCGCGGCGAGTCGAATGGCAATGGGCCTGTCGATGCATCACTCAAGGCGATTGAGTCGCATGTGAAAAGCGGCGCTGAAATGGTGCTGTACTCCGTGAACGCTATCAGCGGCTCGACAGAGAGCCAGGGCGAAGTGACGGTACGTTTACAAAACAGCGGGCGAGTGGTTAACGGAGTGGGTTCTGACCCAGATATCGTGGTAGCTTCTGCCAAAGCATATTTGAGTGCTTTGAATAAATTGCAAAGCAAATCGGATAGAGTTGCTGCGCAAGGGTAAACCCTCACCTTATCTGGGTTATCAGATTTATCTCGCAAGTCTTTGATCTTGCGAGATTTTTTAAATTTGTTACACTGCAAAGCATTGTTTGTAAGAGTTTAAGGAATGCATTTGAGACAACTTCTATTGGCTGTATCAATTGGCTTATTCACCCTCACTTGCGCTTTGCCATCTTTGGCAGCGCCCGAGCAACGCACCTCCATCAAAAAATCCAAGCGCCCACTGGCTAAGGCTAAGCCCAAACGTTTGGCTAAAGCAGTTCCTCCACGCCCTTCATTTGGGCAACTTGCAGGCTTGCATTCGACTGCTGACGATCTAGATTTAAAGTCGAGTGTGGCTTATGTGATTGACCAAGATACCAATGAAGTCCTGCTGAGTAAAAACGACCAAGCAGTTTTGCCAATCGCTTCCATCACCAAATTAATGACTGGTGTCGTGATCAGTGAATCCAAGCTGCCTATGGATGAGTCCATCACCATCACCCAAGACGACGTTGACACAGAAAAAGGCAGTAGCTCACGACTGAAAGTGGGTACTACGCTAACCCGCGGTGAGTTATTGCATTTGTCCTTGATGGCAAGCGAAAACCGCGCTGCCCATGCTTTAGGCAGAACCTATCCAGGTGGTTTGCAAGCCTTCGTAGACCTGATGAATGACAAAGCGGCTGCTTTAGGGATGCGCGACACTCGTTATATCGAACCCACCGGTTTGTCGAGCAAAAACCAATCCAGTGCCAAAGACCTAGCCACCTTGGTCTCTTTGGCTTACCAAGATCCCATCTTGCGCGAGTTGTCCACTTCGCCTAGTCATCAGGTTGAAGTCGGTAAACACACTTTGAACTACAAAACCACTAACAGGTTGATAAAAAACCCCAACTGGGACATAGGCCTGCAAAAGACAGGCTACATCTCAGAAGCTGGCCAGTGCTTGGTCATGCAAGCCAAGATTGCCGGCCGCAAATTGATCATGGTTTTCTTGGATTCTGCTGGCAAGCTCAGCCGTATCGCAGATGCTGAACGTGTGCGCAAATGGGTGGAAGTGAACCACGCTTCTCGCCCCCAAACTTAATTCGCAGTATCCAACGCAGCCCTGATATCCTGGCTTACATTCAGTCGGAATAGTCGAAGTAAAAAGCTTAATTAGGTTTGCCTTTAAACCCCAAGGCTCGCGAAATTTCTTGGGTAGTGAACTGCAACTTGGGTAACCATGTTTCGTCGAGCCGATCAGCGGGGGCTGAGATAGATAGCCCCGCCACCAAATGGCCTTGGTCGTCATAAATGCCTGAGGCCATGCAACGCACACCCAATTCCAACTCTTCATTGTCACGTGCCACGCCGTTTTGACGTGCTTTAGCGAGTTCGCGTTCTAGCACGGGCAGTTGCGTAATGCTGTTGCGGGTTTGCCCACTCAGCCCTGTGCGTGTGGCGTAAGCGCGAATGCGCGATGGGTCGTCGAAAGCTAAGAAAAGTTTGCCAACCGATGTCAAATGCAAAGGCGCTCTGCCACCAATCGCGCGTACAACTTGCATGCCTGAGCGTTCGCTGAATGCACGTTCTACATAGACAATCTCATCGCCTTGTCGCAAACTGAGATTCACTGGTTGTTGGGTGAGTTTGTGCAAATCGCGCATGGGTAACAAAGCAACATCGCGCACATTGAGCCTGCCTTTTACCAAATTACCCAGCTCTAAAAGTCGCATGCCTAAACGGTAACTGCCTGCTTCGGGACGGTCCACAAATCTGCCGACTGCCAGATCATTCAAGATACGGTGGGTAGTAGAGGGGTGAAGGCCCGTTTTTTCGCTGATTTCTTTGAGTGAAATTGCTTCTTCTTTGGAGGCCAGCACATCAATTAAGGCGAACATGCGCTCTATGACTTGGATATTGGGCGTGGATGGAACTGTGGATTTACGCATCCCTAATTTTACCTTGTGAAATTCAAGCCTGCCAAATGCCTTCCACTAAACGCTCGTGTGGAACAAAGTGCGACTTGTAATCCATCTTGTTACTTTGCTGTATCCAATAACCAAGATACACATAGGACAAGCCCATTTTGCGGGTTTGGTCGATCTGCCAAAGTATGTTGTAAGTTCCATAACTCGCGACATCAGTGGGTTCAAAAAATGTGTAAACCGCTGACATACCGTCGTCGAGTACATCCACGATGGACACCATTTTTAGAACACCTTCGGGATGCGCGTCATCGGGCAAACGAAATTCAACCAGTCGCGAATTCACACGGCTTTGCAACAAAAACTGCGAGTATTGCTCGACGCTGTCTTGGTCCATACCGCCACCCGCATGCCTGCTAGTTTGATAGCGCAGGTACAAGTCGTAATGCGATTGGTGATAGCCCAATTGCAAAACACGCACCTGCAATTTTTGGTGACGCTTCCCCGCCCTTGTTTGGCTGCGGGTAGGGATGAATGCTCGGGCGTCAATTCTTAAGGGTACACACGCTTTGCAACTATCGCAGTAGGGCCGGTAAGTGAACAACCCGCTTCGACGAAAGCCTTGGCGAACCAACTCAGAGTAAACATCGTTGTGAATCAAGTGACTAGGTGTGGCCACCTGCGAGCGTGCGGTCTGATCGCTCAAATAACTGCAGGGGTAGGGTGCCGTTGCATAAAACTGCAATGTTTGTAGCGGCAAATCCTTGAGATGGGTCACAGTGTCACGGCGTCGAAAAAAGGTTTTTCCAGTATAGGGGCAAGAATTCCCAAGTAGGTGCAGTTTGGGTGACAGCCTTGTTTACTGCGTGTAAAAAATCTGCTTGTGCAATTTCGTGCGCACCGAGTGAAGCCAAATGTCTGGTGTTTTGCTGGCAGTCTATCCAACGAATCTCGTTTTGTTTAGCGAAGGCAACCAAAGCGGATAGGGCGATTTTGGAGGCGTCGGTTTGTAAAGCAAACATCGACTCGCCAAATATGGCCTTGCCAATAGATACGCAATACAAACCGCCGACTAACTCACCGTCTATCCATGTTTCCACGCTGTGCGCAAAACCTGCGCGGTGCAGAGCTTGGTAGGCCCCCACCATGTCTTGCAGTATCCAAGTGCCGTTTTGTCCTTGTCTTTTAAAAGCGGAGCAATGTTCGATGACGCGGTCAAAAGCAGTATCGAACGTCACGCTAGAAAAGGGCATCTGGACAAACTTTTGCAAGGTCTTGCGCAAGGACCTGTGCAGCTTGAAGTTTTCCACCTCCAAGACCATACGCGGCGAGGGTGACCACCACAATATCGGCTGACCCTCTGAGTACCAAGGAAACATACCCTGGCTGTAGGCCTCTAGCAAACGCTGCACCGACAAACCACCCCCTGCTGCGACCAACCCCTTCATGCCACTTGCTTCATCCATGCATGCACTCAGCGCAGGTGGCAGAGGATCGCTTTCATCAATCCATGGAATGTGGTTCTTTTGTACTGACATAAACGATAAATTAATATTTAAAGACTCATTTCTGTGAAATTAGGGAAAAAGTGCTTGGAAGATGGGGCGAAATACCTACAATGCATCTCCCTGTCGGTAAAGATGACTTTACCGGCACTCGAATAACTAAAAGGCGGAGCGAAGTATGCAATTGATGTGGATGTCGGGACCCACCGATTCGGTGAGGACTGTTTCCATTACAGCTCATAAAGTGTTGGTTTGGGTTTCTATCGCTGCAGCTGGTTGCGTGCTACTTGGAATCTTGCTGCACTTTATTGGGTTTCGCATTGCTATTGAAGTCAGCCCTAGTTTCGCCAGAAGCCTTGGTGGCGTGACCACGGAAGCTGAGCAACAAAAAGTAGAGGCCAGTTACCGTGAGCGGCTTGAAAAGTTGCGGGAGTCGCTCAATTCCACAGTTCAAGACATACATCAATTAGAAGCACTCAAAAACCGCTTCATGGACATCGCGACACCCGTCAATCTCCGCGAAAAAATGAGCAAAAAAGACGATGCAAAGGGTGGTCCATGGATTGCGCCCCGCTTGCAAACCAGCAACTCTCAGTCTCTCGCGCAAGAAATGAAGGCCGCGCTTGAAGATTTCACCCAAGCAGAAGTCGCTGTTAAGACCTTGGCCCAAAACTGGGCGAGCCAGTTGAGCTGGCTCAATTCTTTGCCCACTGCGATTCCGATGGGCAAAGACTACCGAATCACCAGTGGTTTCGGCATTCGTAATGACCCCTTCACTGGCCAACTCGCCATGCATGAAGGTTTGGACTTTGTCGCGGAAGTAGGTTCACCTATAGTGGCCACAGCTGCAGGCACTGTGATCCGTTCTGAATATGACCATGCTTATGGCAATGTGGTGGAAATAAGCCACATAGAAGGGTTCACCACCCGTTACGGCCATTTGAGCAAGCGCCTCGTGCAAGTTGGTCAAAAAGTACAACGCAATGAAACCATTGCCTTGCTTGGCAACACCGGCCGCTCTACCGGTCCGCATTTGCACTATGAAGTCATGCGCTTTGACCGCGTGCTTAATCCCACTCAAATGTTGCCGCAAACCAGTGTGGCAAGCCAATAAAGATTGATTTCGTCTACCACTAGCAAAAGGCTAAAGATGTTCGAAAAACTCAAAGACAAATCTTTATCTCCATCGCAAGAGCGTTTTGACACCATCATTGGTCGTACCACCCAAATATATGGGCGCTTGGTTTTGCTTGATAGTGTGCGTATAGATGGCAAAGTGGTTGGAAATATCGAAACGACCAAAGACAACAAAGTAACTGTTGCCATTGGCTTGACCGGCGAAGTCTCTGGCGACATCACTGCGCACCGCGTCATGGTGGCAGGTAAGGTGGAAGGCAATATTTACGCTGCAGAGCGTGTCGAGTTCCACAAAGAATCTATCGTGCAAGGCGATATCTCTTACGGCTCAATTGCGGTCGAGCACGGTGCACGCTTGTTGGGATTGGTTATTCAAAACCCGAACAGCTCAGCCGCTGCCAACAGCAACGCTGACGCGAAAAATGTTATTCGCAAGGCGCAAGAAGGTAGTTCTTAAGCTACTGGCTCAGCACTCGCGCCCTTCGTATATTTTCTTATAACCTTGATAGGTTATGCTAGTGACTTACTTGCAATAAGGACTTCCTAGAACATTGAGGAATTCACTGGTTCAACTATGCTGAAAAGAGTGCTCCTTCTTTCATCGCTTCTCCTACTTTTTGGATGTTCATCTTCCAAAAAGTTAAAAGACGGCGAATTGGATACTCCTCCTACAGAGCGAAAGCTTCTCCTCAAGGGCGGTGCTGTCGAAATGAAACTCAGTGATGACGAAAAGATTCGCGCCAAGCCCAAAGGTGGGGGCGCCTTTTTTGAATTGATTATTGATTACTAGATAACCATTAGCTACAAAAAAGCGCCCCGAGAGGCGCTTATTCATTAGGTTACTGGCGTTTAGTGAATGCCCATCCCCCGTTTATGGGGAAGAGCCACTGGCGGAGCAGGCGGGATTCGAACCCGCGGTGGGGATAAACCCACGCACGCTTTCCAGGCGTGTGACTTAAACCGCTCATCCACCGCTCCGTTGCATAAATTCTAACAGTGGACAGTTACACTTCGGCGCTGTTTATGGCTTTGTAATTACTTCAAACTCGGAGTGCCGCATGAAATTTCGTTTTCCCATCGTCATCATCGACGAGGATTTCCGTTCCGAGAACACATCGGGCCTGGGTATTCGTGCGCTTGCGGATGCAATTGAAGGCGAAGGCTATGAAGTGATGGGCGTGACCAGTTACGGCGACTTAAGCCAATTCGCCCAACAACAATCGCGCGCCAGTGCTTTTATTTTGTCGATCGATGATGAAGAGTTCACCCCTGGCCCCGATTTAGACCCCGCGGTAATGAATTTGCGCGATTTCATCCAGGAGGTGCGCCGCAAAAATACAGACGTCCCTATTTATGTGTATGGCGAAACCAAAACCTCACGCCATTTGCCCAATGACATCTTGCGTGAGCTACATGGATTCATCCACATGTTCGAGGACACGCCTGAGTTCGTAGCGCGCCACATCATCCGCGAGGCGAAGGTCTATTTGGAGGGCGTGCAGCCCCCATTCTTTAAAGCCTTGTTGGACTATGCAGAGGATGGTTCTTACTCATGGCATTGCCCAGGCCATTCTGGCGGCGTAGCGTTCTTGAAAAGCCCTGTCGGTCAGATGTACCACCAGTTTTACGGTGAAAACATGTTGCGGGCCGACGTTTGCAACGCGGTCGAAGAACTCGGCCAATTACTGGACCACAACGGCGCTATTGGTGAGAGCGAGCGTAATGCGGCCCGTATTTTTAATGCTGACCATTGCTTCTTTGTGACCAACGGCACCAGCACTTCTAACAAAATAGTCTGGCACCACACGGTGGCACCTGATGACGTAGTGGTGGTTGACCGTAATTGCCACAAATCGGTGTTGCACGCGATCATCATGACGGGTGCAGTGCCCGTGTTTTTAAAGCCTACGCGCAACCATTACGGCATCATCGGCCCTATACCGCAGAGCGAGTTTGAGCCTGAAGCTATTCAAGCCAAGATCAAAGCGAATCCTTTACTCAAAGGTGTCAACCCTAAAAAAGCGATTCCACGTGTTTTGACACTGACCCAGTCGACTTACGACGGCGTGCTCTACAACACCGAGACTATCAAGCAGATGTTGGATGGCTATATCCCTAATTTGCATTTTGACGAGGCGTGGTTGCCGCATGCAGCTTTCCATCCTTTTTATGGCACTTACCACGCGATGGGAAAAAAACGGGCGCGGCCGGTGCACTCCATGGTCTATTCGACCCAATCCATCCACAAGCTATTGGCGGGTATCAGCCAGGCTAGCCACGTATTGGTGCAGGATTCCCAAAAGAACAAGTTAGACCGCCATTTGTTCAACGAAGCGTATTTGATGCACACCAGTACTAGCCCGCAATACAGCATCATCGCCAGTTGCGATGTGGCGGCGGCCATGATGGAGCCACCCAGTGGCACCGCCTTGGTGGAAGAAAGCATTGCCGAAGCGCTCGACTTTAGACGCGCCATGCGCAAGGTCGACGAGGAATACGGCAAAGACTGGTGGTTCAAAGTTTGGGGCCCCGACGGCTTAGTAGAAGATGGTATCGGACGCGCAGATAGCTGGGTGATTAAAGGAGCAGGCAAAACCTCTAAGTGGCACGGATTTGGCAAGCTGGCGGATGGTTTCAATATGCTCGATCCCATCAAGGCGACCATCGTGACCCCGGGATTAGATTTGGACGGCAAGTTCGACAACGCAGGCATTCCAGCCAGCATCGTGACCAAGTTTTTGGCCGAGCACGGTGTGATCGTAGAAAAGACTGGGCTCTACAGCTTTTTCATCATGTTCACCATTGGTATCACAAAAGGGCGTTGGAACTCTCTGTTGACTGCTTTGCAACAGTTCAAAGACGACTATGACCGCAATCAACCTATGTGGCGAATCTTGCCGGAGTTCTGTCAAAAGTACAAAAAATACGAACGCATGGGCTTGCGTGACCTGTGTCAACACGTGCATACGCTTTATGCGAAATACGACATCGCCCGTCTCACGACAGATATGTATTTGAGCGACCTCACGCCTGCGATGAAGCCAAGCGACGCCTACGCACAAATTGCAAGACGCAACACAGAACGTGTGTCCGTCGATGCATTGGAGGGTCGCATCACCACCAGTCTGCTCACGCCATACCCGCCCGGAATTCCTTTGCTGGTTCCTGGTGAAGTGTTCAACAAAAAAATCGTGGACTATTTAAAGTTCGCCCGCGAATTCAACTTGTTGTGCCCCGGGTTTGAAACCGATATCCACGGCATGGTGGAAGAGGTTGGAGACGACGGCGTGAAACGCTACTTTGCAGATTGCGTAAAGGTTTGATAGCAGTTTCTTATCTTTGCGAAGAACTCCCCAAACTCGGACCTCTATCAAAGATTTGGGTTGTGTAGAGGAAGTTAGCTTGGCTCAGCAATGCCACCTACCACTTGGCTAAACCCACCGTCCACATAAGTGATCTCGGCCGTCACGCCTGCAGCCAAGTCACTCATCAAGAAGGCTGCCACATTGCCGACGTCTTCGATCGTGACATTACGCCGAATGGGTGACGCCTCCGCTACCACGCTCAAAATCTTGCCAAAACCCTTGATACCGCTAGCAGCCAAGGTTTTGATGGGACCGGCGCTGATGCCGTTGGCGCGTAGACCGCGGTTTTTGCTGCCTAAAGATTCCGCCAAGTAGCGCACAGAGGCTTCAAGTGAGGCCTTTGCCAAGCCCATGGTGTTGTAGTTGGGCACCGTGCGGATGGCGCCTAAATAAGACAAAGTCAACACGGCTGATTTCTCATTGAGGTAGGGTAGTGCCGCTTTAGCCATGGCTGGAAAGCTGTAGGCGCTGATATCGTGTGCGATTTGGAAGGCTTCACGCGAAAGACCATCTAGGAAATCACCTGCAATAGCCTCTTTGGGCGCGAAGCCAATACTGTGCACAAAACCATCGAAAGTGGGCCAGTGCTCGCTCAAGTCTTTGAATAACTGGTCGATTTGTTGGTCGTTAGCTACGTCGCAGTCAAAAATCAAAGTCGAACCAAAATCAGCGGCGAATTCGGTAATCCGTTCTTTAAAACGTTCGCCGACGTAGCTGAAAGCCAGTTCAGCGCCTTGTTCATGGCAGGCCTTGGCAATGCCATAAGCGATAGAGCGGTTCGATAAAACGCCTGTGATCAACAATTTTTTTCCAGACAGAAAGCCAGTTTTTGTACCCACGGATTGACTCCAAAAAAATCTTGCAGAATTGTCGCATGCGTAGTTTTCTTATTTTTCTGGCTTTTATGTGGCTTCCGTCGTGCTGGGCGGCGCACGCCTATGCGCAATTTGGGGACATCAAATACCCTCCTAACTTCAAATTTTTTGACTATGTCAACCCCCAAGCACCTAAAGGGGGCGAGTTGGTGTTGGTGCCGCCATCGCGGGTCACGAGCTTTGA
Organism: Betaproteobacteria bacterium; assembly: GCA_009923345.1. Lineage (GTDB taxonomy): Bacteria > Pseudomonadota > Gammaproteobacteria > Burkholderiales > Burkholderiaceae_C > Limnohabitans. The sequence continues at coordinate 5,384 of RFTR01000006.1, read as the reverse complement.
CAAGTTCAACCCTTTCACACTCAAAGGCACGTCGGCTCCAGGATTGGGGCAGCTGGTGTTTGAATCTTTGTTGGTGGGAACAATGGACGAACCTACCACCTCTTATGGCTTGCTGGCTGAAGACGTTAATGTCGCCACCGACAGGCGATCGGTGGTTTTTAAGATTCGCCCCAACGCGCGGTTTAACAACAACGATCCTGTAACAGCCCAAGACGTCAAGCATTCGTTTGAGACTTTGGTGAGCAAAGAGGCAGCCCCCCAATTTCGAACGCTGTATGCCGAGGTGGCGGGAGTAAGCGTCTTAGACACCCGCACAGTCCGTTTTGAGTTCAAGCGCCCTAATCCTGAACTGCCTTTGATCGTGGGTTCCATGCCTGTGTTTAGCGCGCGCTGGGGCCAGCAAGATGGCGCTGCCCGCAAGCCCTTTGACAAAATCATCACCGAGTTCCCTATCGCCAGTGGACCTTATGTCGCCGGTCCCACGGCTTTTGGTCGCGATATCAGCTATGACCGCAACCCTGACTACTGGGGGCGCGAACTCAATGTGCGCATGGGCTTGTTCAACTTTGACCGCATCACTTATAGGCTCTATAAAGACAACACAGCACAACTAGAGGGTTTCAAGGCTGGCGAGTTTGATTTGATCCAGTCTTTCATCGCCCGTGAATGGGCGAGGAGTTACTCGGGCAAACAGTTTGCCAATGGCGAATTGATCAAACGCGAACTCAAGCATGGCAATGCGGGTGACTTTCAAGGATTTTTGTTAAATACCCGTTTGGAAAAGTTCCAAGATGTGCGTGTGAGGGAAGCTATTGGTTTGGCGGTCGATTTTGAGTGGATCAACCGCCAACTGTTCTACAACGCATACCAGCGTGTGCGCGGTTATTTCGTCGGTAGCGACTTTGAGGCAACAGGATTGCCCGACGCTGCTGAAATGGCTTTGCTTGCGCCCTTACGCGACAAACTCTCGCCAGAAGTGTTCAACCAAACTGTGCCTGTGCCCCCCGTGACGTCGATGGATCCAGCCTCTGGCCATACATTGCGAGACCATTTGCGTCGCGCCAAGAAACTATTGGCAGACGCAGGCTGGATTTACCGCGACGGCGCTTTGCGTAACGCCAAAGGCGAGCCTTTCACCCTAGAGTTTTTAGACAACTCTGGGTCTATGGGACGGGTGGTAACCCCCTATGCAAAAAACCTCGAAAAATTGGGCTTTAAGGTCAATTACAAGGTGATTGACTTTGCTATTTTGCAAAAGCGACTTGACGTATTTGATTTCGAGATCATCAGTAACCGCAATGTGGGATCGGAGTCGCCAGGCACAGAGTTGTTTGAGCGTTTTGGCTCTAAAGCGTCGCAAACCGAGGGGTCTGCGAATTACATGGGTATCAATGACCCAGCCGTCGATGCCTTGCTTCAAAAGGTAACAGCCGCCAACACCAGACCGCAGCTCGTCATTGCCTTGCGCGCGCTTGACCGCGTTTTGCGTCATGGTCATTACAGCGTGCCGCATTGGTATGGTGGGGTGCACCGCGTCGCCTGGCGCAACGGGCGATTCGAGATGCCACAACGCGCTCCTAGGTATTACCAACCCGAGGCATGGGCCACTTCGACTTGGTGGGCCACCATCAAAAACCGTGTAGACCTGTCTGCGGGGAAAGCGGCGGTGCAGTGATATGACAACCTACATTCTTAAACGCTTATTGCTCATGGTGCCTACGCTGTTGGGCGTATTGATGCTGACCTTTGTCGTCATCCAATTTGTGCCGGGTGGCCCCGTCGAACAAATGGTTTCGCAATTACAAGGGCGTGATGGCGGAGGCGAGGGCGCTGCTGCTTCGGGTGCTGGGTACCGTGGTCGTCAAGGTGTCGATGCGGCGCGGATCGAAGAAATCAAACAGCTCTATGGATTCGACAAGCCAGCGCCTGAGCGTTTTTGGCAAATGGTCCAGCAGTTCGCCCGATTTGATTTGGGAAAAAGCTTTTTCTATCCCAAAGATGTCTGGGAGTTGATCAAAGAAAAGTTGCCAGTCTCCATCAGTTTGGGCTTGTGGACGTTTTTCTTGAGCTATTGCATCTCAGTGCCCTTAGGTGTCGCCAAGGCGGTGCGTTCTGGCTCGCGATTCGATACCGTCACCAGTTTGATCGTGTTGGCAGGCTACGCGATTCCAGGCTTTGTTTTGGGCGTGGTCCTCTTGGTAGTGTTTGGTGGGCAGTTGCAATGGTTTCCCTTGCGCGGTTTGACCTCTACCAACTGGGCGCAATTGGGTTGGATGGAACGCATTACAGACTATTTGTGGCACATCGTGTTGCCCGTGACAGCCAGTGTGCTGGGCTCTTTTGCGGTGATCACCATGTTGACCAAAAACGCCATGCTCGAAGAAATTCGCAAGCAATATGTGTTGACGGCGCGCGCAAAAGGCTTGTCGTCGCGCAGGGTGTTGTGGGTGCATGTGTTTCGCAATGCCTTGATTCCCCTGGTTACAGGTTTTCCGGCGGCGTTTGTTGGCGCTTTTTTTACCGGCTCTTTGCTGATCGAAACCTTGTTCTCGTTGGATGGTCTCGGCCTTTTGAGTTTTGAGAGCGTAATGCGACGCGACTATCCCGTGGTACTGGGTACTTTGTATTTGTTCACGTTGATTGGCTTGGTCACCAAGCTCATCAGCGACCTTTGTTATGTCTGGGTGGATCCGCGTGTCAAATTCGACTGACCACTCATTGCCGCCCCTCAAACGCGCGTGGTTGCGTTTTCGATCCAATCGCTTGGGCTTTTACAGCGCGGTGCTGTTTTCTGCCATGTTCTTTGTCAGCCTTTTTGCAGAAGTTATTTCTAATGACAAGCCTTTATTGGCTGGGTACAAAGGCAATTGGTATGTGCCCATCATCCAAACCATTCCTGAGACTGCTTTTGGGGGGGACTTCGATACGCCCACCGATTTTTTAGACCCATTTATCCAAGCCGAATTCGATAAGAAGGGCAATTGGGCCATTTACACGCTGAATCCCTATCACCACAGCACCCTGAACTACTTTGCAAAATCACCGCATCCAGCGCCACCTTCGGCAGATAACTGGTTAGGCACCGATGACCGAGGTCGCGATGTAGTCGCGCGACTTTTGTATGGCTTTCGCATCTCGGTGTTGTTTGCTTTGGCCTTGACCATTTTTGGCACAGTGATTGGTGTGTTGACAGGCGCTATCCAAGGCTTTTTTGGAGGCAAGGTGGACTTGGCGATGCAGCGCTTGATTGAGATTTGGAGCGCGATGCCCGAGTTGTATCTGCTGATTATTTTCTCGGCTGTTTTTGATCCCAGCATTAGCTTGTTGCTGATCTTGCTTGGCCTATTCGGCTGGATGGGCTTGTCAGACTATGTGCGCGCTGAATTCCTGCGTAATCGCCAACTCGACTATGTACGTGCAGCCCGCGCATTGGGTTTGAGCAATTGGGACATCATCAAGAGCCATGTTTTGCCCAATAGCTTGACGCCTGTGGTGACCTTTTTGCCGTTTCGTATGAGCGCTGCCATCTTGGCTTTGACGTCCTTAGACTTCTTGGGTCTGGGTGTGCCTCCGGGAACGCCTAGTTTGGGAGAGCTGCTGTCCCAAGGCAAGAGCAATATTGATGCGTGGTGGATATCGCTGTCCACGTTCGGCGTGCTGGTGGTGACCTTGATGTTGTTGACCTTTATGGGTGACGCCCTGCGCGATGCGCTTGATCCGCGAAAGATCAACGTATGAGGTTGCCGCTCTTACAAGTACGAGATCTGCACATCGCTTTTAATCAAGGCGAGGTGGTTAAAGGTGTTTCATTCAATTTGGCTTTGGGTGAAAAACTGGCCTTGGTCGGTGAATCGGGCTCGGGCAAGAGCGTGTTGGCTTTGAGTTTGGTCAAACTGATCGAAGGCGCCAAACTCTCTGGCCGTTGCTTGTGGACGCGTCAAGATGAGGTGAACTTGGTTCCCGATGCGACGGACGCTCCCAACACCTTGGATTTAGTCAAACTCAGAGAACGTGATTTAGAACCCATCCGTGGCCAAGACATTGCATTTGTCTTTCAAGAACCCATGACAGCGCTCAACCCAGTGTTCTCTGTGGGTGAGCAAATTGCCGAGGTGTTACAGATCAAGCGTGGCATGACCCGCGAAGAGGCCTGGCATGAGGCCATCGACTTGATCAAAGTCACCGGCATCGCAGAACCGGTGCGTCGCGCTAAGTCTTATCCGCACCAACTTTCTGGTGGCCAGAGACAGCGGGTCATGATCGCCATGGCGTTGGCGTGTCGCCCGCGCTTGTTGATCGCCGACGAGCCCACCACCGCCCTAGATGTGTCGGTGCGTAGCCAAATTCTGGATTTACTCGACCATTTGCAATACCGCTTTGGCATGGCTGTGTTGCTCATCACCCACGACCTCGAGGCTGTTCGCCGATTTGCTGACCGCGTGTTGGTGATGGAAAAAGGCGTCATTGTTGAGCAGGGCGACGCCAAAGAGGTGTTGGCCGAGCCGCAACATGCCTACACACAAAAGTTGCTCAATAGCCAACCGATTCGCGATGTGGTGGTTCCACCTACCGACGCCCCAGTTATGTTGCAGGGCTGGGGATTGGGTGTTCAGTACCCCGCATCTGGCGGTGGGGTGAAAGCTTGGTTTATTCCCAAGAAATTTACTGCTTTGCAAGACGTCAACTTTGTATTGCGCCAAGGCCACACTTTGGGTGTGATTGGCGAGTCGGGCTCTGGCAAAACCAGTTTGGCCTTGGCGGCCCTGGGTTTGTTGCCCATCCAAGGCCAAATGAAAGTGTCAGGCCATTCTTGGTCGGGCAAATCAAAAGTCGACTTACCTTTGCGACGCATGGTGCAGGTGGTGTTCCAAGACCCCTTTTCATCTTTGTCCCCCCGCATGAATGTCTCGGAGATCATTACTGAGGGGTTGGCGGTTCACTTGCCAGAGTTGGACGCCCTAGGACGCCTGCGACGCGTTCTGATCGCCTTGTCCTCAGTTGGATTGACCGAACAAGAATTTCCTAATTTATTGTCGCGTTACCCGCACGAGTTTTCGGGCGGACAACGCCAGCGTTTGGCCATTGCCCGGGTCTTGGTGCTTGACCCTAAAGTGATTGTTTTAGATGAGCCAACTAGCGCCTTGGACGTTACCACCCAAAAACAGGTCTTGCAATTGCTGCAAAAGTTACAAAAACAACGCGGTCTGAGCTACTTGCTGATCACCCACGATGTGGACGTGATCCGTGCGATGGCGCACCAGGTGCTGGTGGTGCAAAACGCCAAGCTGGTGGATTCGGGCAATCTTGACCATATCCTGCACCATTCGACCCATCCATACACCCGACTTTTGGTCAACGCCGGATACGACAAAAAATGAACTAAA
>RFTR01000050.1 GCA_009923345.1 Betaproteobacteria bacterium | reverse complement strand
GCTGAAAAAAACCAAGTCCCCATCGTTGGTTTGAGCTACAAAGAAATCCAACCGCAAGACCCTGCAGCCAAGCAAAGCGACGCCATCAAATTGCAAGTAGCGCGTGAGCGCAGTGCGGTGTGGTTGCAACGCCATGGCAACCCCTACACCACATCGGTGATGGATTTAGATGGCCGCGTCGGAATTCAATATGGCGTCTATGGTGTGCCAGAAACCTATGTGATTGATCAACAAGGTGTCATTCGTTTCAAACATGTTGGTGCAGTCACTCCGCAGCTTTTGGCTGAGAAAATTTTGCCGCTCATGCAAAACTTGGGTAAATCATGAAGCGCATCTGTATTTTTCTGATGGCTTTGTGCATGGGCTTGTTAAATGCGCGTGAAGCTGCACCGTTGGTAGATGATCCCATCGAGGAAGCGCGCTTGGTGCATATTTCACAAGAATTGCGTTGCTTGGTGTGCCAAAACGAATCCTTGTCTTCATCGCGTGCAGAGCTGGCGGACGATTTGCGTCGTGAAGTGCGTGATCTGATTCGGGCGAATAAATCTGACCAAGAGATCAAAGATTTTTTAGTCTCTCGCTATGGTGACTTTGTGCTCTACCGCCCTGAAGTCAAGCCCTTAACGTGGGTGCTGTGGTTTGGTCCGTTCATAGTTTTGTTGATTGCAGGCATTTTCTTATTGGCGTACTTGCGTCAACGCCGTTCAGTTGTACAGGCAAAAGTTTTGAGTGAAGCCGAACGCGCACGGGTCGAGCAGTTGTTGAAAGATTGATGTGAACCCAGTCCTAATTTTTCTTTTATGCGCTTTAGCCATGGTAGTTGTCGTGTTGGCAGTCATCGGTGTGAGTCTGTGGCGTGGCTCAAAACTGGGTGCAGCAGACGCCCAAAAAATCCAAGACCGCGCAGACGATCCTGTTCAGGCTAACGCGGCGGTTTACAAAGACCAGTTACGCGACTTAGAAAAAGAATATGTACTTGGTAATTTGAATAGCGAAGAGTTGCAGATTGCCAGAGATGAATTAGCCCGGCGTTTGCTTGAAGATGTCGGTGGCGATACAACAAGCGCCGAGCATTCTCTGGCAATCTCTCGAGAAGAGACGTTTGTAGAAGCGCATGAGCACGCACAAATAGTGAAACCTAAACCTGCAAGTTGGCGTGCGCCGTGGGTCTTGGTGATGAGCTTTGTATTTTTGGTACCAGTCGCTGCGATGTTGATGTATGCCGTCATGGGCCAGCCACTGGCTTTAAATCCTGCTGCCTTGCAGGCTGAGGCTGAGCAAGGTTCCGACATATCGCCCGAAAAGATGACCGAAATGGCCACTGCTTTGATGCGTCGTCTACAAGATGAGCCCAATCAAGTTGATGGCTGGGTGATGCTGGCACGTGTGCAACGTGCCCGCGAGCATTTTGACGAGTCTGATGAGGCTTTTAGAAAAGCACTGGCGCTTAGTAAAGACGATAACTTGGCGATCGAACATGCCGAAGTTTTGGCGCAGAAAAACCAAGGCAGCTTTGCAGGACAGCCTTGGGCCATCATCCAACGTGTGTTGACGGCGGATCCACAGCACTTGAACGCATTGCTTTTGGCAGGTAGCGCTTCCTATACAGAACTTAACTACCGCTCTGCGCTGCGTTTTTGGGAACGAGCCCGAGAAGTGGTGGAACCAAACTCTCCTGATGCGCCTGAATTAGACCGAGCGATTGCACAGACCCGCGAAAAAATGGGCTTGCCCGCAGCACCTCCTCGCAGCAATGTAATGGCTAACGCGCTTGGACAACCAAATACCAATTCCACCACCAACGGCGCTGCGGTAAACGCTAACTCGACAGGTGCTCCCAATAGCCAAGTAAGCACAATTCGAATTACGGGAAGAGTGAGTGTGATCAAAGAGTTGGCTGACAAAGTTGCACCCACTGACACCGTGTTTGTTTTCGCGACGCCTGTATCGGGTTCACGGATGCCGCTCGCGATTGTCAGAACCACGGCAGATAAATTGCCCTTTGACTTTGTCTTGGATGACAGTACATCGATGAACCCTGCGGCCAAGCTCTCGAGCATGACCGAGGTGACGGTGAAAGTGAGAATCTCCAAGAGCGGCCAGGCCATTGCGCAACCGGGAGATTTGGGTGTGAGTCTGACGCCGGTGAAGTTGGGCACCAGCGGCCTCAACCTGATGGTGCGCGAACCGTTGAAATAAAGAAGGCCTCATTAAAGAGGCCTTATTGCGGTGACTACAAGCTTACGGTGGGGCTAATGCCAGCCAGATTTACCAAAAAACCTTTTAGAGCAAGCCATGCGTCCGAGCAAAGTGGAGCGTCTGTGTGCGGCTCTTCACACCCAGGCGACGGAACAGGCGCCACAAGTGGACTTTGACGGTGTGTTCACTGATATCGAGTTCTTCCGCGATTTCACGATTACCTAGACCACGGTCCAACATGATGATGAGTTGCTTTTGGCGCTTAGACAACTTGGTGTCTCCTAGTGGAATGGTCTCTTCGTCGCCAGCCTCTGCCGCAAACAAGCCTTTGAGCGCTTCACCGATTTCGTTGCTAGGGGTTGATTTTTCGATATAGATGTCAGCGCCGGCTTCGATACAGGTTTCTTCTGCCTCACCAGCGGGCATAGAAGATAGAACTGCCAAAGGAACTTCGGGATACATTTTTTTGACTTCAGTGACCGCGCTGGTGCCTTTGACGCCAGGCAAGAGCAAGTCAAGCACAAATAGGGTGGGTTCGCCGTTTTTGATGATGGCGGCTTGCAATTCACTAAATTTGTCTAATTCGATGACCTTGGTGGAGGAGCGCATGCGACGCAACAGCATGGCAATGGCGGAACGGACCAAAGGGTGGTCATCGATGATGTACATACTCATTTTTATTACTCCTGCGCGTGTATGTTAGTAGTTTAGCCCCATTGCTGCCCGAACATCGTGCATGGTGGCTCGGGCGGTTATGCGTGCTTTTTCAGTACCCGCGTCCACAATATCACGAACTAGCTTGGGTTGGCTTAGGTATTTCTCAGCACGCTCGAACATGGGTTGTTGCTCGCGCAGGATGGCGTCAATGATGGGTTGTTTGCACTCCAAACAGCCAATTCCTGCTGTTTTGCAGCCTTGGGTCACCCAATTTTTGGTTTCTTCTGGGCTGTAGACCTTGTGGAACTGCCAGACTGGGCAGTTGTCAGGATTGCCAGCATCCGTGCGCTTGGCGCGGGCAGGGTCGGTGGGCATGCGCTTGACCTTGTGCTCCAGCGTGGCGCGGTCTTCGCGGATGGCAATGGCGTTGTTATAACTTTTGCTCATCTTGGCGCCGTCCAAGCCTGGGAGTTTGCTGGCCTCGGTGAGCAAGACTTGGGGCTCTGGCAATATGACTTTACCGGTACCTTTGAAGTAACCCTCCAGACGTTCGCGGTCTAACGCGTCGAGTTCTGGAGCACTGGCGATATAGCCCATGGCGCCTTCTAAGGCTTTGGCATCTCCAGTCTCTTGGTAGGCTTTGCGCGATTTCTCAAACCGCTTCAGGCTGTCTTTAGGCAACTTGGCCAAACTTGCTTGGGCTTTCTCGAGTGCGTTGGCTTCGCGCCCATAGAGATGGTTGAAACGTCTGGCGGCTTCGCGTGTCAGTTCGACATGGCTGGCTTGGTCTTCGCCCACTGGAACGTATTTGGCCTTGTAGATCAAGATGTCAGCTGCTTGCAGCAAGGGGTAGCCCAAAAATCCGTAAGTTGCCAAGTCCTTGTCTTTGAGTTTTTCTTGCTGGTCTTTGTAGGTGGGTACGCGTTCTAACCAACCTAAGGGGGTACCCATCGCGAGGAGGGTGAATAGCTCAGCATGTTCAGGGATGCGGCTTTGCAAAAACATGGTGCACTGGTTCGGGTCCAGGCCTACTGCAAGCCAGTCGATCACCATCTCATACACGTTTTGTTCAATGATTTCGCGGCTTTCGTAGTGCGTGGTCAGAGCGTGCCAATCGGCGACAAAGTAGTAGCACTCCATTTCAGACTGCAAACGCACCCAGTTTTTCAGGGCGCCGTGGTAGTGGCCTAAATGCAATGCACCAGTGGGGCGCATGCCCGATAGAACGCGTTCTTTCATGGGATTAACTTTGAATGATGAATTAATAGAATTGTCGCATTGCGTCAAAAAGGGCTTGCATACCCTGGCGTAACTAAAGGTGCCGTGTCAGGCTAGTCGTGCAAGCCGAATACAACCAACGGCCATAGGCCCTACGCAAGGCCTAAAGTGCGCAAAGCGCCGCGACCTTGTCGAAGGATGGTCGGGTCCCCGCCACCTTCCATGCTGGTGAGATCGACCACCGTGGTGGCTTCTAGCGGACAAGCGCCTGCGTCAATTACTGCAGCGAGTTCGTGCTCGAAGCGATCGCGAATCTCTTGTGCGTCATTCATGGGTTCGGTTTCACCTGGGGCGATCAATGTGGTGGCAAGCAGGGGTTCTCCATGCAACGCCAAAAGTTCCAGCAAGGTTTTGTTCTCGGGCACCCGCAGGCCGATGGTTTTGCGTTGCGGATGGCTGACACGCCGGGGGACTTCTTTGGTGGCCTCTAATATGAATGTGTAGGCACCCGGGGTGGCCGCCTTGAGCAAGCGGTATTGGCGGTTATCGACTTTGGCGTAATTGGAAAGCTCTGACAAATCACGACACAGCAAGGTGAGGTGGTGCTTGTCGTCGACTTGGCGAATGCGGCGCATTTTTTCGACGGCCGTTTTATCGTCCAAATGGCAGACCAAGGCGTAACTTGAATCGGTGGGCACCGCCACCACGCCTCCGTTGGCTAAAAATGCGACGGCTTGTTTGAGCAAGCGCGGTTGAGGATTCTCAGGATGTACCTGTAAAAACTGCGCCATGGTTGGGTTGTATCAATCGTGCGCAGGCGGAACGCTTTTGGCATGCTCGCGTTGGCCGAGCCAGCCTGCGCCCAAACCACACAGGGCAATCAAGGACATGCCCGTAAGTGCAATCGGATCGGGGATATGCGAGAAAACTACCCATCCGGTCAACGTGGCAAAGGCAATGCCGCTGTAGAGAAAAGGCGTGACGCGCGATGCGGGTGCGCGCGCAAAGGCCACGATCAGCAAGTAGTGTCCTAAGGTGCCAGCACTACCAATTAAGACCATCAACATCCATTGAAAACCAGTCAATTCGGTGGTCCAGACACTGAGTACCAAGCCGGTGGAAATCAACGCGCCCACCCAGCCGGTGTAAATGTGCATGGTCTCAGGCGATTCTGTTTTGGCCATGTGGCTGGTCAAAATTTGAAAGGTTGAATAAGACAACACCATCAGCAGAGGAATCCAAGCATGGCTTGCGTCCATGCTGCCACCCGGCCGCACGATCAGCATGGCGCCCACCATACCGCCGGATACAAATACCCAGCGCAACATCGATACATGTTCTTTCAACACAAAGCGCGCCAAGATGGTGACCGTTAAGGGAGACAACATAGCAATCGCACTGAATTCGGCAACTGGCATACGAATCAAGCTACCAAACGCTAGAAAACTAGATGTCAGCAGTAACAACCCACGGATGATTTGAAGCTTCAAAGCGCGGGTCTGAAACACAGCCCGGCCTTTACGGGGCAGCATGAGTGCGGTGGTTGCAACTGCTTGAAAGGCATACCGAAACCACAGCACCATCAACATGGGCACGCTCGCCAAAAGAAACTTATTGGTGGTATCGAGCACCGCAAAGCACGCCATCGCGATCACTGCATAGAGCATGCCTGCCAAGGCCTGTTGTGCTGAGAGGGGAGAGCCGTCTACGGAGGTATGTTTTGAAACGGTACTCATTGGATGCGATGGGCCAAGGCTTCCCACACAGGGGTGAGCTGGCCGGGCAGCCAAGGCAAGGTACCTAGATCAATACGGCTTTCTTCTGGGCTATGAAAATCGCTGCCTCTTGAAGCGAGCAGATCGAACTCTTTCGCCATGTCACCGTATTTGACATATTCAGCGGTGGTGTGGCTACCCGTCACCACTTCAACGCCTTGTCCACCATGGTTTTTGAACTCGGTAAAGAAGGCATATTCCTCATTGGGGGTGAAGTTGTACCGACCTGGATGGGCAATGATGGCAATGCCTTTCGCATCGGTGATCCATTGCACGGCTTCTTTGAGCGAGGCCCAGCGATGCGGCACAAAGCCAGGTTTGCCCTCGGTCAGAAACTTACGAAAAACTTCGTGGGTGTCAGCGCAGACACCCGACTCTACGAGATAGCGGGCAAAGTGGGTGCGAGATATGAGTTCAGGATTACCGACATATTTCAAGGCACCCTCGTAGCAACCGTGGATACCAACTTGCGCCAAACCTTGCGCCATTTCTTGTGCGCGTTCGCCACGACCGCCACGGGTCTTGCGCAAGCCTTGTTGCATGCCAGCATCTTCGTGGTCGAAACCTAAACCAACGATGTGAACGGTTTTGCCCGCGAAAGTAACGGAGATTTCTGTCCCCGTGAGGTACTGCATGGCTTGGGCTTTGGCGGCGGCTAGGGCACGCGCTTGCCCGCTGATTTCGTCGTGGTCAGTCAGCGCCCAGAGTTCAACGCCGTTAGCTTTGGCGCGCGCCGCTAATGCTTCGGGGGTGAGGGTGCCATCAGACACCACAGAGTGACAGTGCAGATCGGCGTTTAAGACAGTGGTGCTCACACTGTCGATTGTAGGCGGGGCAGGGCTTGGCGTGCATTGGCCGAGGTGGCTGCAGAGAGTTCCTCCAAAGATATGCCACGCAGTTCTGCCAAAACAGATGCGATACGCGGTAACTCGGCTGGGCTGTTTCTGCCTTGTGCCATGCCTTTTTCTCGGTCTTCGGCGGTGGTGTAAATCCAACGGGGCGGGATGTCTGGCGCATCGGTCTCAAGTACCAAAGCGGATAACGGCAATTCAGTGGCTAGCGCACGCAACTTGGTCGCGCGGTCATAGGTCATGGCGCCACCAAAACCGAGTTTGAAACCCATCTCGATAAACAGCTTGGCTTGCTGCAAGCTGCCATTAAATGCATGGGCGATGCCGCCCGTAACTGGGAATTGGCGAAGCCCTTTGAGCAATCCGTCTGCGCTGCGCCGCACGTGCAAGATGACGGGCAGTTGGTGGCGTTGCGCAATTTGCAGTTGCGCTTCAAAAAAATGGGTCTGCTTGGCAAACGCTTCAGGCGTGTTGATCTCTGGCACAAAACCATCCAAACCAATTTCTCCTAACGCGACCAATCGTGGGTCATCGCGATGCGCATGCAGATGCGTGTCCAAGCTGGCAAGGTCTTTGTCTTCGGCTTGTGGGGTGTAGAGCGGATGTATGCCCAAAGCGTAGGCGTCTGCATGGCGGTGGGCTAGCAACCGCACTTCGTCAAAGTGGGACGCCATCACAGCGGGGATGACACAAGTTTCTACGCCCAAAGACTTGGCGTTTTGGCGCACCAAATCGCGGTCAGCGTCAAATTCTGCGGCGTCTAGATGGCAGTGGGTGTCTATCCAAGGCATGGCCTTAATCTTGCAAACTGCCTGCTACCAAATGCAGTTGTCTGTCACAACGGCTTGCGAGTTGGGTGTCGTGCGTCACAACGACAAAGGCTGTTCCTTGTGAATGGGCTAAGTCGAGCATCATGGAAAACACAAGGTCCGCAGTATTACGGTCTAGGTTGCCCGTAGGTTCGTCAGCTAATAAACAAGCAGGCCGTGTTACCAAAGCACGGGCAATCGCCACGCGCTGTCGTTCTCCACCAGACAACTCGGCGGGGCGATGCTGCATGCGTGGGCCAAGGCCTACAGATTCCAACAGTTCTTTCGCTTGCGCATGGGCTTCATTGCGATCCATGCGGCGTATCCACAAAGGCATAGCGACGTTGTCGATCGCGCTGAACTCTGGCAAGAGGTGGTGGAACTGGTACACAAAGCCCAAGTGTTGATTACGTAAATCGCCTAATTCACTGGCGCTTAGCCCGCCCAATGTTTGGCCTAGCAAATTCACGCAACCCGAGGTCGGCAAATCCAAACCTCCCAAAATATGCAACAAAGTACTTTTGCCAGAACCTGATGCGCCGACGATGGCCAAGGTTTTGCCAGCTGCCACCGAGAGGTTCACATCTTGCAAAACGGAGACGTCCAATGTCCCTTCAATGAACCGCCGACTGATGTGATGTGCTTCTAAAACAACGGGCGCATGCATAGGGTTGAAACTCGAAGGCTTACTCATAGCGCAACGCCTGAGCAGGTTGGATGCGGCTGGCGCGCCAACTGGGGTAAATCGTCGCCACAAACGCTAAGGCCAGCGATATCAAAGCCACAGGCCAAATATCAGCGGACTGCGGATCACTCGGCATACGGCTGATCAAATAAATATCGCGCGGCAGAAAACTTGCACCCAGCAATTGCTCGATTGCTGGAACGATGACGTCGATGTTGAATGCCACACCAAGACCCATTAGCAGGCCACCCAAAGTGCCCATCACTCCTACTGTCGCGCCTTGCACCACAAAAATCGCCAAGATGCTCGACGGGCTGGCACCGAGCGTGCGCAAAATTGCAATGTCTGCGCGTTTGTCGGTCACGGTCATCACCAAGGTAGTGACCAAATTAAAAGCCGCTACCGCCACGATGAGGGTAAGGATGATGAACATCATGCGTTTTTCGACTTGCACAGCAGCAAACCATGTTCGGTTTTGACGCGTCCAATCGCGCACGATCACTTCGCCCCCCAAAAGGGCTGAGAGCTCGTAAGCCACCGAGCGCGCATCGTTGATGTGCTGAATCTTGAGCCGAATACCGCTTGGGGCCTCGACCCGAAAAATACGTTGTGCGTCTTCTACATGCATGAGCGCCAAGGTGGCGTCGTATTCGTAATGGCCAGAATCAAAAATGCCAGACACCGTGAGCTGCTTTAAACGTGGCAATACCCCAGCAGGTGTTACTTGACCGCCAGGCGAGATGAGTGTGATGCGGTCGCCCACTTGCACACCCATGGCAAGTGCAAGCTCACCACCCAACACCACATTGAAAGTGCCAGCTTGCAAAGAAGCCATGGCTTTTGGTGGAAGCTGCAAAGTGAAGTCGCTGACCTTGGCTTCCAGTTCGGGCTCAATGCCACGCACCAAGGCGCCGCGCATGTCTTCTCCCCGTGCTAACAACGCCTGTTGCGCGACAAAAGGCGCGGCGGCCACCACCTCTGGGTGTTGGCGAACTTTCTTCAACAAAGCGTCAACATCAGCAAAACCTTCGCCAATAGGTGTTGTCAGTTCTATGTGCGACACGACGGCGAGCATGCGGTCCCGAACTTCTTTTTGAAAACCGTTCATCACGCTCAAGACAATGATCAATGCCGCCACGCCCAAAGCAATGCCGAGCATCGACACGCCAGAAATAAACGAAATAAACCCATTGCGCCCAGCACTGCGGCCTGCACGCGTGTAGCGCCAGCCGATCAGTAATTCATAGGGGAGGGAGGAAGAGCGGTTTTTCACAGGGGGTGATTGTGTCATCAAGGACAATCGAGGCTATGTCTTTTGATTTACCCACGTGGGTGGTTCCTTATGCGTTGTGGTCTGACCATCGCGCACCAGCCAACTGGCTAGCGAACGATGCCTTGCCGCATTTGCGCCAATGGATACGTGGCATACACCGTACATCGGTGATCCATGCAGCATCTCGCGAGGTATCCAACGCTTCATTACCAAGCAGTTTGTCAATGCCCCACGAAGAAGCGCAGGCGAAAGCTTTGGCCTGGGATTTTCCAGACGGCTGTGTTCCATGGGCTGCAAATGCAGCAGCTGAACAACATTTAAGCGCCGACACATCCGCTTGGGCTTTTGTCACGCTGTGCAATTGGCATGTCAGCAATGGCCAAGTCACTATGGGTGACCCAGCGCATTTGCAGATTGACGCAGACACTGATGCTCGACTTTTTGAAGCGATGCAAGGTTTTTTTGCGCAAGACGGTATTGCGCTGTACCCATACGCACCCGGACAGTGGTTAGCCCAATCCGATGTATTTGCCAATTTGCCAACCGCCTCGCTCGATCGGGTGATTGGCCGCAACATTGATCCATGGTTAGTCGGCGGTGCAACGCCGACGGGTCCTGCCACCTTGCTGCGACGTTTGCAAAATGAAATGCAAATGTTGCTCTATACCCATGAGGTTAATGCGAACCGCGGTCTAGCTATCAACTCTTTGTGGTGGCATGGTGCTGGCGCCTTGCCTGGTAGTGCGAAAACTAGTCTTGCAAAAGAAAACCCAACTAACTTGCCACGGCCTTCAATGCTACAAACTTTCAATGAAGCGCAGTTACAAGCCATTTCAGATTTACGCAAGGCATCTTTGCAACAAGACTGGCAAGGATGGACACAGGCGTGGGCCTTGTTAGACCAAACACTTTTTGCTGATTTACTGAAACGCGTCGAACAAGGCGAAAGTATGCAGGTGGTGTTGTGCGGTGAGTATGAGCGACATATTTACGAAACACGTCCTGCATCCGCTTGGAGTAGGGCGCAAGCTATCGTAGGTT
>RFTR01000049.1 GCA_009923345.1 Betaproteobacteria bacterium | reverse complement strand
GTGGCGGTGGCTTCGCGCTCTGATACGGTGATAGCCAATACGCCCTCATGCTCAAGGCTGTCGAGGACAGTTCTAAAAGCGGTTGTTTTGTGCAGCAGCCCATCTTTAATCTGTGCTTCTAGCCGACGGTTTTTGCTGAGTAGGTCGTTTAAGTCGCGGTATAAAAATCGGTATTGCCAGACCAATTCAAACAAGGTGTGCATGAAAAACCAAGCGTCTTCTACATCGTGCACTCCGGGCGCAGCGCTAAGTAGTTCGTTGAGCGCTGTTTCATAACGCGTAAACAGCGCATTGACCAACTCGTCCTTGGCGGGGAAGTGGTAATACAAATTCCCTGGGCTGATATTGAGCTCGGAGGAAATCAGCGTTGTCGAGACATTGGGTTCGCCAAAGCGGTTAAAAAGCTCCAGCGTCACCCCCAAAATCCGCTCAGCAGTTCGACGGGGTGCTTTCTTCATATTGGAAATTAATTAGGTTCTGACCCCAATTAAGGCTGTTACTTCTTTGCCGCGGCTGGCTTGGTTTTGGCGGCTGTTTTTTTAGTCGCTGTAGCTTTGCCGCCAAGTTGCGCTTCTAGCGCGGCGATTCGCGCTTGCAGGTCTTGGAGGTCTTGCGCGGAGGGCATGCCCATGCGGTGCAGGGCTTTGGCTACTCGGTCTTCGAAGATGTTTTCTAACTTGTCCCACTGGCCCGTGGCGCGCTCGTTTAGGGTGTGCGCGGCCATGGTGGCTTTCTCAGTGGCCTCGGCGATTTTCTCGGCGGCGGTTTGTTGCACTTTGCGCTGCATGGTGATGCCGTCGGTCACGAGTTTTTCGAAGGCTTTGGTGCCTTCTTGTTGCGCTTTCGAAAATGCGCCAAGGCCAGCGAGCCAAATTTGCTGCGCCTGTTCTTTCACGTTGTCTGTCATGTGGGCAGGGTCAAAAGGGTTTTTGGTGGACATGGCGAAACTTTCAAAGTTGGTGTTGCAGAGGTGCCGGTCGAACTTAAGTTTTCTTAGAAGACTTCAAGCCTTGGCTGTTAGCAGACCCCTCTAGTCTGCACTTTAACCCGTTACTTGTGCAAGCAGCAAGCAGCAAGGTGAGCTTGCGATAGCGTCTCTATCACGCAAGCCTAAGCTTGTGTGTAAGCAATTATCAAAATTCAGTAAGATAAGAACAAGTCTCAAAACCATAAAAAACAACATGCCAGAAATAAGCAATGCAGCTTGGTATGTCGTCCATACCAAGCCCCGCCAAGAAACTAGAGCTTTAGAAAACCTGCAAAACCAAGGTTTCGAATGCTTTTTGCCGACCATAGAGGTCGAAAAGTTGCGCAACCAACGCGTTTTGCGTGTGGTCGAGCCTATGTTTAGCCGCTACCTGTTCATCCAATTGGACGACACCACCCAAAACTGGGGGCCTATTCGCTCCACTTTGGGCGTCAGCAAATTGGTGAGTTTTGGCCATATCCCCGCCAAAGTGCCGCCAGAGTTGATGGAGTTTTTACGCCAAGCTCCCCCTGAGGCGGTCGAGCGTTTGTTTGAGGTGGGCAGCAATGTGCGCGTTGCCAACGGCCCATTGAAAGGTTTAGAAGGCCAATACCTAGCCCACGATGGCGAGACCCGCGCTTTTGTTTTGGTGGAGCTACTGGGACAGCCGCAAAAATTGCGCGTCACTTTGGACAGCTTGCGCGTTGCGTAATTTCTGCCATAGCGACCTGAACTTTAAGTGCGTGTAGGTGATTTTTGCAGCGTCTGGGCGACAACAAAAACTAGCGCAAGCTACTTATTCGCCAGCGCCGCCGCCTCAGCCGCCGCACTCGCCCGCAAAGCAAATTCAGCCCTCAACGCCCGCAACTTCTCGCGCGGATCTTCTTGCACGGTGGTTTTGTCCAAGGCCATTTCGGCGATGAATCGACTGGGGTGCGAGACCACCATGTCGCGGCCTTTTTTGCGGCGTTTGGTCCAGCTCACTGACAAGGTGTTTTTGGCGCGGGTGATGCCCACATACATCAGGCGACGTTCTTCCTCTAAGCGGGTGACCAAACTTTCATTGGAGTGTTCGCTACCAGCCTCGTCGTCCATGCGAAACGGCAACATGCCTTCGGTCACACCGATCAGCATGACATGGGGCCACTCCAAACCTTTGGCTGCGTGGAGCGTCGAGAGTGTCACCACGTTTTGGTCTTTTTCGCGCTCGTTCAGAGTCGACAGCAAGGCGATAGTTTGTGCGACCTCGAGCAAGTTTTTTTGCTCAGACGCGATCGTTGCGCCAGCGGTATCCTCTATCTCGCCACCACAACGCTGAGTCATCCAATCGCAAAACTCCATCACATGCGTCCAGCGTGCAGTGGCCATTTGCGGGCTGTCTTCTGCGTCGTAGAGATGTTTTTCGTAATCGATGTCTTTGAGCCAGGTGTTTAAAAACGCACGTGCGTCTTCGGCGCCCTTGGTGTGTTTGGCGCGGTAGGCGAGGTCGTTCACAAAACGGCCGAACTCGTGCAGGCTTCCTACTGCGCGCGCATTCAGCACAGAAGGCAAACTGCTGCTAAACAATGCTTCAAACAAACTCACTTTGTACTGCGTGGCAAAGAGCCCCAAGCTTTGTAAAGTTTGATGGCCAATACCGCGCTTAGGCGTGGTGACGGCGCGCAAAAAAGCTGGGTCGTCATCGTTGTTCACCCACAAGCGCAACCATGCGCAAAGATCGCGAATCTCAGCACGGTCAAAAAAACTTTGCCCGCCGGATACTTTGTAAGGAATTTGCGCTTTACGAAAAGCCTTCTCTAGCACCCGCGCTTGGTGGTTGGCGCGATAGAGCACGGCGAAGTCTTGCAGTTCTTTGTGCTGTGAGCCTGCTGCCGTGTCTACGCCATTGCGCAAAGACTGAATGCGCGCGACCACACGCTCTGCCTCGTGTTCCTCGTTATCGGCATCCACCACACGCACCGGTTCGCCTTCACCCAGTTCTGAAAACAAAGTTTTGGGAAACAGCTTGGGATTCGCTGCAATCACTTGGTTGGCAGCGCGCAAAATCGCGGCGGTAGATCGGTAGTTTTGCTCGAGCTTGATGACTTTGAGCGCGGGAAAGTCTTGCGGCAAACGGCGTAAGTTGTCAAGCGTGGCGCCGCGCCAGCCATAGATCGATTGGTCGTCGTCGCCCACCGCAGTGAAGCGGGCGTTATTGCCCACCAAACACTTGAGCACTTCGTATTGCGTGGCGTTGGTGTCTTGGTATTCGTCGACCAGCACATGGGCGAGTTGGGCTTGCCATTTCTCACGCACATCGTCGTGGTTTTGCAAAAGTTTGAGGGGCAGACCGATCAGGTCGTCAAAGTCCACGCTTTGGTAAGCACTTAAACGCTCTTCGTAACGTGCCATGATTTTGGCGATGGTGCGTTCGTTGTCGTCTTTGGCGATGGCTAGTGCTTGCTCGGAATTGAGCCCCATGTTTTTCCACAGGCTGATCGTCCATTGCCATTGGCGAGCCGTGGCGGAGTCGGTAGTGCCACCCGCGTCTTTCAAGATGCTGGTGACGTCCGCGCTGTCCATGATCGTGAATTGCGGTTTGAGACCCACTGCTGTGCCGTTTTGGCGCAACATGCGCACGCCCAAGGCGTGGAAGGTGCAAATCAACACCTCGCTAGCGGCTTTGCCGATCAATTGCTTGGCACGCTCGCGCATTTCAGCCGCAGCTTTGTTGGTGAATGTGATGGCGGCAATGCGTTGCGGCTCACATCCGACTTGGATGAGGCGGCCGATTTTGTGGGTGATGACGCGGGTTTTGCCAGAGCCCGCACCGGCGAGAACCAGACAAGGCCCCTGCAAGAAATTAACGGCTTCTTGTTGCGCGAAATTCAGACCAGCAGACATTCAGGGGACAGTTCAAGCAAAGCTGTCAATGATACTGGTGCAACCAGAAGGCAAAATACCGCAGTGCTTAATATTTTGTTAGTAACGTTCCCGTTTTTTGCGTTGGTCTTGGCGGGCTTTGTTGCCGCCAATCGGGGTTGGTTGCCCCTAGACGCGATTCCTGGACTCAACGGTTTCGTATTGTTTTTCGCCCTGCCCTGCATGCTGTATCGCTTTGGTGCGGGTACGCCCATCGTGCAATTGCTAGATGTCACATTGTTTTGCGCTTACCTGTTGTGTTCTTTGCTGATGGTAGGTTTCGTCGTGGCGGTGAGTTTGAGCCGGCGTATTGGCTGGAACGACGCAGCATTTGGCGCATTGGTCGGCACGTTTCCCAATACGGGTTTTATGGGGGTGCCTCTTTTGGTGGCGCTTTTAGGTGCCGCAGCTGCGGGCCCTGCGATCGTGACCATTTTGGTGGACTTGATCGTCACCTCGTCTTTGTGCATTGCCTTGTCGCGCTTAGACGGTGCGGACGAACATGGCGCGCGCAAAGCCGCGCGCAATGCACTGAAGGGCGTTATGACCAATCCCATGCCCTGGGCGATTTTGTTGGGGGCTGCGTCTTCGGGTTTGGGCTTCACCCTGATTGAGCCCATCGAAAAAACGGTGGCTTTGTTGGCCGATTCCGCATCGCCGGTCGCGCTATTTACGATCGGCGCGGTACTGGCACGGTCTCAAATTCGCGCCAATGAAACCCAACACGCACCGATTTTGTGGCGCGATGTTTTGCCCACTGTTTTTTTTAAATTGGTCCTCCACCCTGTTTTGGTCTTGTTGGTGTTGTCGGCCGCCATACAACAAGGCTTTCGCATGGAACGGTTCACGCTCGTCGTAGTGGTGTTGGTGGCGGCTTTGCCAAGCGCGAGCAATGTGGCCTTGTTAACCGAGCGTTTTGGGGCCAATACGGGGCGCATTGCCAAAATTATTTTGCTCTCCACCGCCACCGCTTTTTTTACTTTCTCCGGGGCTGTTGCGCTGTTAATTGCTGACTAGTTTCGGCGATTTGCATGGCAATGGCCTTGGTATGCGACTTTAATTTGGGCTTCTCAAATAGCCAAAGGATCCACGTCAATCGCCCACCGAATAATTTGCCTGTGCTCGGATCGCAGGGCATGCACCTGCGGATGCCAAATGCTTAAAAACTGCTGCAAGGCTTTACGCGATTGACATTCGATCAGCATTTGTGCGCGCTCTACATTGGCCACCCGTTGCATGGCCATGGGCACTGCGGGATAGATCTCGATATGCAACGCTTCCGCGAAGCCGGCCCCTGCATCACGTATCGCATTTAAAAAAACCTGCGCGGCGGTTTGCTCACGTGCTTCGGCGCGCACCAAAGCTTGGAAACTAAAAGGAGGTAATTGGGCCTGTTGACGCTCAATGAGTTGTTGCGCAGCAAATGCAGGGTAGTCATGCTGTTTGAGTGCTTCAAACAAAGGGTGTTGCGGATGAAAGGTTTGGACCCACATCTCGCAAGGGCTGATGCGTTGCATCTGGGCATCTCGCCCAGCGCGACCCGCCGCTTGCATCAACAAACTAAAAAGTCGCTCGGGCGCGCGAAAGTCGCTGGAGAACAAAGCGCTATCGGGGTTCAACGCCGCCACCAAACTCACCTTGCGAAAGTCATGGCCCTTAGCGATCATTTGGGTGCCTACCAGCACGTCTACCTCGCCCGCATGGACTTCGGCAAGTTGTCGCTCTAGCTCGCCTTTAAGGCGCGTGCTGTCAGCGTCGATCCTGCTAATGCGCAAAGGCTCTCCGTCTGAACGACGCACATCGGACAGCAGTTCGCCTAAATGCTCTTCCAGTTGTTCGGTGCCGCGCCCCAAGGGCTGGATGTCTGCATTGCCACAGGTGGGGCACGCCCGCGGAACTGACTGGGTGAAGCTGCAATGGTGGCAACGCAAGGTGCGATCGAGTTTGTGAAACACCCGAAACGCACTGCAATGCGGACACTGGCTTTTCCAGTCGCAATCTGGGCAATGCAACACGGGCGCATAACCACGGCGATTGAGCAATACCAAAATCTGCTCGCCGCGCGTCACACGTTCGCGCATGGCGTCTAGCAACTGGCTGGAGAACACCGTCTTTTTCGGTTGGTGATTCATGTCCACCCGACGCACAAAAGGCAAAGCACCATCGCCCACGCGAGATGGCATATGCAAACGCATATAGCGTCCAGCTTGCGTGGTGTCAGTGGCTGGGCGGCTGTGGTGCCAACTCTCTAGCGAAGGCGTCGCCGAACCCAGGATGACTTTGGCGTTTTCTAATTGGCCTCGGTAGATGGCCAAGTCGCGCGCTGAGTAGCGTGCGCCTTCTTGCTGTTTGTAGCTCGGGTCATGTTCTTCGTCGACCACGATGAGTTGTAAATGCGGCATCGACGCAAACACCGCCATGCGTGTTCCCAACACGATGCGCGCTTTACCCTTGTGCGCCGCCAACCAATTCTTCAAACGCTGTGCGGGCGTGAGGTTGCTGTGCATGGCGACCACGCAATCGTCGCCCCACTGCGGCGCAAAGCGCTCGCGAAAACGCGACTCCAGTTGTGGTGTGAGATTGATCTCGGGCACCATCACCAAGATTTGAGCGGATGCATCTTTGGTTAACTGGGACTGCGCTGCGCGCAAATAAACCTCGGTTTTACCGCTGCCAGTATTACCAAAAAGTAGGAAGGGGCCTTTATGGGTTGCGATGTTTTTGAGGACTTGGGCTTGTTCGGGGGTGGAAGCTGGAACAGGTAACGCTTCTAAAGTTTGGTGCGAATCTGCAGTCTTGCTTTTTCGCGTCAAGCGTCGCGTCCATTGTTCTGCGCTCAGTTCCCTTAGTTGGCTGGGCAGGGCGGCTAGCGCAACTTCTCCAACACTACGTTGGTAATAGTGCGCGGTGAATCGAACCAAGTCACACCAATGTGTGTTCAAAGGCGCTATGCCCCCCAACACGCTAGCGATCGGGCGGAGTGTGATTTCGGTTTTGTCTGTCGACTTTTCTGAGGCATCTTTTGATGTGGCGACATCATCAAGATGCGCTCCTTCCCACACCACCCCCATCAACTCGCGTTTACCCAGAGGCACTCTGACCAAAGTGCCCGTAGGAAGCATTTCTTCGCTCGCATACGACAGCACATCCACCAACCCGCTGTGTGCGGGGGTGTGAACGATTACAGAAACTATGTGCGACATGTCAAGTGTCAAGTTGGCCTGATGAGTTGAGGTAATTTACGTAAGAGCGACTTAAGTGCTTGATTTTTATAGACTTGGGAGTTAACTCAGGATTTCTGTGGATAACTTTGTTGATATGTTGTCGTGAGCCGCGCCGAAGGCGCATCAATCAAGGCTTTGAACAGATTGCCCGAAAAAAAAGCATTCGTTTAAACCTATATAAATCAATGACTTAGTAAATTTAAACTTTTTTGAATGACAAATCCGATAAGCCGGAAGGAGTAGTGAGAAGGGCCTTATTTTTGTGCATAAGTAGACGTACTGTGACAAAAAAATTTGTAGTTTTGGGACATTTTTGTGCTAGTTGTTTGCTGGTTTTGGCTGAAGTTGCTCTAGGGCTTGCCGAACTTGCGCCACGCTCAGCAGTTCAGACAGAACTTGCGGCGCGCGGTTGGGCGCGTAGAGCACGTAAACGGGGACGCCGCTACGACCCAGTTCCGCCAACGCGCGAGAGATAGCAGGGTCGCGTCGCGTCCAGTCGGCGCGCATCAAGCGCACCTGTTTGGCGGCAAAGTCGGCCAGCAATTCGGGTTGGTTGAGCGTGGTTTGTTTATTGATTTGGCAAGTCACGCACCAGGCGGCAGTGAAGTCGACAAACACGGCGTGGCCTTGGGCGAGCTCTGTTTGCACGGCAGTTGCTGTCCAGTGTTGCCAAAGGTCGCCGCTGGCCTGAGTGGCTGTGCGTACAGTGGTGCTGGGCGCTTGTGTTTGTGGGGTTGCACTTGGACTTGCGAGAACCTCAAGGCCAATCCACACAATAGCCAGCAAACCTGATACTTGAATAGCGCGCGCCAGAGCCGTTCTAAAACGACACGCCCAAACCGTGAGCGCCACGACCAACAACCCGCCTAACAAAAGCATGACCTGTGTCACGCTGGTTTGAAGTCCAAAGACCCAGAGCAACCAAATGACGGTCGCAAGCATGGGAAACGCCAGTGCATGGCGCAGGTTGACCATCCACATTCCCGGCTTGGGCAAAGCCTGCGCCACAGCCGGCACCCAGCTTGCCAATAAAAAGGGCATGGCAAGCCCAAGGCCCATGCATGCAAAAACCGATAAGGCCTGCCAAGTGGGCATGGTCATTGCCACGCCCAAAGACGCGCCCATAAACGGCGCGGTACAGGGTGACGCCACGGCTACTGCGAGCACGCCTGAAAGCAACGCGTCGACTACGGGGTGTCGAGATTGCAATGATGCAAGATTTGTGGGCAGCACATTGCCCAAGCTAAAAACGTCCCATAAATTCAAAGCGATCAGGGTGAACAGCACCGCCAGAGCTGCGACCACAGCGGGGGTTTGCAACTGAAATCCCCAGCCCAGTTGTTCACCCATCGTGCGAAGTACTAAGACGGCGCTACCAAGCGCCAAAAAGCTCGCTACAACGCCGACGGTGTAGGCCACACCCGTCAAACGGCGCAAGTGTTTGCTAGCGCCATGTTGGGCGAAGCCCAATACTTTGATGGCCAAAATAGGCAATACGCAGGGCATGGCGTTCAAAATCAAGCCGCCCAGGAGCGCGCCTGCAAGCGCGAGTATGAATCCAAATGCGCCGTCAATGTTTGCAGATGGTGTCGCGGTGCTTGCAAGCTTAGAGGCGGAGACCTCTGCATAGGCTTTTACTGTGGGGCTGGGCCATGCGCCAGAAACAGGCAAAACCAACTCAACACCTTGACGCGACTCGCCGGTAACCTGTGAGACTAGCAACCAGCCGAGTTTTGTAGGGCTGTCATTGCGAGCTGTGCTCACGGGCAAACGTACCGACCAAGTGCTTCCTTGCCAAGATTGCTCAGCCAACGCATGTTGGTCCGTCGAAGACTCCAAAAGCTCTGGCTCGGTGGGAAAGATGGATAGTTTTTGTCCCACCCAAGCAGCAGGCAGACCTTCAACGGCAGCAACTAAAAAGTCGCCATCAAAGCGCGCGGCTTTTTGTGGCGTAGCAAGTTGGGTAGCCTGTTGTTCTATGAGCGAGGTAAAAGCTTTGGCATGGTTTGCAAAGCTGCTTTGCGTGGGCAGCTGCAACGCAAAGTCGCCTTCTTGGGGGATGCACTCCAAACGGCAAACCAGCCAATTGGCATGTAACTGCACTGGCAGTTGGCCATTTGAAGGCGCGCGATAGGCGGATGTGACTTTGACCGCTACGGCCAACAAGGCGTCACCGTCAAAACCATAGTTGGTGAGCGTGCCCGCAGACAATTTTTTGGGTAGTGGCCAAATTACGGGTCCCACCTCGAGGCCTGGCGGCAATATGAATTCAAGCTGGGTGGGCAGACCAGAATCGCCCGGATTGCGCCAATAGGTGTGCCATTCGCGCGCGTGTTGTAGTTGCAAGCCTAGCCAAAAGGTTTTGCCTGTTTGCACGCCGTCAGGCGCATGCGCCACCAACTCAGCACGTACTTGCGGAGTGGAAACCACGGCGCTTTTTGCTGAAACCATAAGTTGCGCCCATGCAATGCCCGCTCCAGAGCTGACGATAACGAGCCAAAACAAGAGGCGGATCACAAGCATATGCATGGCGGAGATGTTAACTAGGCGACGAAAGTAAGATGCGCCTATGTCCAAAGACACCCGTTTCACCCATGCATTAGCTACCCACCGCTGGGCAGCTATGAACAGCCAAGACTTTGCGCAGCTCAAACCAGCGCGTGCCGTGGCGGTTTTGCCATTGGGTGCGACCGAGCAACATGGCCCCCATTTGCCCTTGAATGTGGACACCGTGTTGGTCGATGGCGTGGTCGACGCGGCGCTTACACATCTAGACAAACAAGACCCTGTGTTGGTTTTACCGACCCAAACCGTGGGCTTGAGCTCCGAGCACATCGCGTTTGCAGGCACACTCACACTTTCACCGCACACTGCTATTTCCCAATGGTGCGACCTCGGCGCGAGTGTGGCGCGCGCCGGGGTCAAAAAGCTTTTGCTCTTCAACGCTCACGGCGGCAACGTCGGCCTGATGGATGTTGTGGCGCGTGAATTGCGCGCCCAGCATGGTTTGATTGTTTACAGCAGCAGTTGGTACAACTTGCCACTCGACGAAAAAGTGATGACGCAATTTAGCGCCGATGAGCACCGCTTCGGCATCCACGCGGGCGATATCGAAACCTCGATGATGCTGGCGCTAGCCCCTGAATCCGTAGATATGGCGAAAGCGCAGAACTTTGCGTCCAGCTCGCAACAACGCGCTGCTACCTACCCTATTCTGGGTAATGGTCGCAGTGCGAAATTGGGCTGGCACATGCAAGACTACAACCCACAAGGGGCGGTGGGTAATGCGACGGCGGCCACATCCGCCAAGGGCGCGGCCGTCTTGCAAAGTGCTGGCGAGCAACTGGCGAAGTTGCTGCAAGAGTTGATGGACTTGCCACTGAGCACGGTTAGAACTTAGTCTGCCTTGACGCCAATATTTGGAAAAGAGCGCAGACCTTTAGGCATGCGTGATCCAATCCTTATGCTCCGGCGCCGCCAAATGCGGCAAGCTGTTAAACACCACCAAGTTATGCCGCTTAGGCGTGAAATGGAACTCGCTCACCGAGCTATTGCGCATACGTAAATTCAACTCGATGCTGGTCTCGGGGGATGCTCGTAGCACTTGCGCTACTGCGGTTGAGATGGGGCCGCCGCTAGAGACCAACA